>NZ_JBVAPG010000220.1:0-10676 GCF_055413685.1 Bradyrhizobium sp. LeoA1Lang
CTTGGCCAGCGATCATCCGATCGCATCAAACAGGCCGGACATATGGATGCAAGCGATCCGATCACCTCAAAAGCTCTTGTGCCACGGGGGCCGTCCACATATGGGTCCCGGATCGGCGTTCGCTTGCCCGGGACGACAGCCGGCTACCGGCCGGCTACACCTCCAGCGTCACCGTCACCGGCACGTGGTCCGATGGACGCTCCCAGCCGCGCGCGTCGCGGGTGATCCTGAAATCCGTGACGCTGTCCTTCAGCGCGCGCGAGACCCAGATGTGGTCGAGCCGGCGGCCGCGGTCGCCGACGGTCCAGTCCGCGGCGCGGTAGCTCCACCAGGTGTAGACTTTCTCCGACAATGGAATCCGCTCGCGCGCGACGTCGAACCATTCGCCATGCATCTGGGCTGCGAGCAGCTTCTCGGTCTCGACCGGCGTGTGCGAGACGACTTTCAAAAGCTGCTTGTGCGACCACACGTCGTTCTCATGCGGCGCCACGTTGAGATCGCCGACCAGGATGTGGCGGTCGTCACCGCGCGGATGCAAGGGTTCGCAGGCTTTCATCTCGTCGAGGAATTGCAGCTTGTGCTCGAATTTCGGATTGAGCGCGGGATCGGGGATGTCGCCGCCGGCCGGCACATAGAAGTTATGCAGCACCAGCGGCTTTGAGAGCTGTGCCTTGTCGCCGAACTCGACCGAGATGTGGCGGGAATCGATCTTGTCGCAGAAGGTACGGATGTCGGTCTTCTCGAACGGCACCTTCGAGATGATGGCGACGCCGTGATAGCCCTTCTGTCCGTTCAGCGCGACATGCTCATAGCCAAGCCGCTTGAACCGCTTCAGCGGAAAGGCGTCGTCGATGCATTTGGTCTCTTGCAGGCAGAGCACGTCCGGCCGCGCCTGCTTGATGAACTTGGCGACGAGGTCGATGCGCAGGCGCACCGAGTTGATGTTCCAGGTTGTGAGGGAGAGACGCATGGGAACTGCGTCTTAGCATGGATTGCGGCGGTGGATAGGATTGTCCACAGGGGACGCGTAGGGTGGGCAAAGCGAAGCGTGCCCACCATCCACGTTCGGTGCAAGAAAGGTGGGCACACTTCGCTTTGCCCACCCTACAATCCAACGAACTACTATCCCGGCGGCGTCACGTAGTTCGTGAAATCGATCTTGAACAGGCCCGGATCGATCTTCTTGGTGGAATCGAGATTGTAGACGGCAACGGTGGTGTCGTAGCCCTGCGGATCGGTGATGGTCCATTGCTTGAGCTGGCCGTCCTTGGCGCCGACCATCAGCATCAACCGGCTGGTGCCGATCAGCGCCTGCTTCTCCTCGATGATGATCGAGACGAAGACATCGTCGGCGGTGACGCTGACGACATTGGTGTCCTTCATCAGGTCGATGCGGTCGGACAAGAGATAGCGCAGCGGCGTCTGCGACAGCGGATAGATGTCCTGCGTGGCGAGCTTGCGATCACGCACCGCGACCGAGGAGCCGTCGGCGACGATGTCGATCGGGCTCGGCGGTTCATATTCGAAGCGGACCTTGCCGGGCTTCTGGATATAGAAATCGCCCTTGGTCTTGGAGCCGTCGGGGCCGACCTGCACGAAACTGCCTGACAGCGTCTGCAGCGAGGAGAGATAGCTGCTGATCCTCGCGGCCTGTGCCTTCTGGTTGGCATCGAACGTCGCGAAGATGTTGGCGGGGACGTTGCGGCGCGGGTCGGGGATGACGGGGTTCGGCGGCGTCTGCGTCGAGCCTGTCGTCGCGGGGCCTCGCTGCTCCTGCGCGCTCATCTGCGTGCCGTCGCGGCCCTTCGGCGCGGGCTTCGGCACCGGCACGTTCTGCGCCGATGAGGGCGCGGCGCCGGCGATCGACGTCGCGATCAGGATCGCCAATCCGGAATGGATGGCGCGATGAACGTGCTGTTTGGCCATTCGGTATTTCGGATTCTGATGCAACGCGTGTTCCGATGATGAGTTTATCGTGGGTGGTGCCGCGGCGATATCGCTTTTCCGTGAAATTCTCGGGGCAGGATCACATGCTGCCTTCTTCTTCGATCAGGATCTCGCGCTTGCCGGCATGGTTGGCCTGGCCAACAATGCCTTCGAGTTCCATCCGCTCCATCAATGACGCGGCACGGTTGTAGCCGATCTGCAGGCGCCGTTGAATATAGGAAGTGGAGGCCTTGCGGTCGCGTTTGACGACCGCCACCGCCTGCGAATAGAGGTCGCCGCCGCCATCCCCGCCCATGCCGGTGGAGTCGAATACCGCGCCGTCCTCTTCGGTCGGCTCTTCGGCGGTAACGGCTTCCAGATATTCCGGCGCGCCTTGCGTCTTCAGATGGCGCACCACCTTCTCGACTTCCTCGTCGGAGGCGAACGGGCCGTGCACGCGGCTGATGCGGCCGCCGCCGGCCATGTAGAGCATGTCGCCCTGCCCCAGCAGTTGCTCGGCGCCCATCTCGCCCAGGATCGTGCGGCTGTCGATCTTCGAGGTGACCTGGAAGGCGATGCGGGTCGGGAAGTTGGCCTTGATCGTGCCGGTGATGACGTCGACCGACGGACGTTGCGTGGCGAGGATCACATGCAGGCCGGCGGCGCGCGCCATCTGTGCAAGGCGCTGCACCGCGCCTTCGATGTCCTTGCCGGCGACCATCATCAGGTCGGCCATCTCGTCGACGATGATGACGATGTAGGGCAACGGATCGAGATCGAGCTTCTCCTCCTCATAGATCGCCTTGCCGGTCTCCTTGTCGAAGCCGGTGTGCACGGTGCGCGTCAGGTCTTCGCCCTTGCCCTTTGCCTCGACGAGGCGCGCATTGTAGCCGTCGATGTTGCGCACACCGAGCTTGGCCATTTTCTTGTAGCGCTCTTCCATCTCGCGCACGGCCCATTTCAGCGCGACCACCGCTTTCTTGGGATCGGTGACGACCGGCGTCAAAAGATGCGGGATGCCGTCATAGACGGAGAGTTCGAGCATCTTGGGATCGACCATGATCAGGCGGCACTGATCGGGGCGCAGCCGATACACCAGGCTCAGGATCATGGTGTTGATCGCGACCGATTTGCCGGAGCCGGTGGTGCCGGCGATCAGCATATGCGGCGTGCGCGCGAGATCGATGATGACGGGCTCGCCGCCGATGCTCTTGCCGAGGCAGAGCGGCAGCGTTGCCACCGAATCGATGGCTTCCTTCGCGACCAGGAGCTCGCGCAGGTAGACCTTTTCGCGATGCAGGTTCGGCAATTCGATGCCGATGGCGTTGCGGCCGGCGACCACGGCGACGCGGGCCGACAGCGCGCTCATCGAGCGGGCGATGTCGTCGGAGAGGCCGATCACGCGCGACGATTTGATGCCGGGCGCGGGCTCGAGCTCGTACAGCGTCACGACCGGACCCGGATTGGCTTTGACGATCTCGCCGCGGACGCCGAAATCCTGCAGCACGCCTTCGAGCGCGCGCGAATTGGCTTCCAGCTCGGCCTTGCTCTGCGGCTGGCGATCGGCGGCCTTCGGCGCTGACAGCACGGAGACCGAGGGCAGTTCGAACTTGTCGGAGGATTTCTTCTTCGCGCGCGGCTCGGCCTTCTTGCGCGGGGCGCGGGCGACGGGCGCTTCCTCCGCTTCTTCCTCGGCCTCGTCTTCTTCCTCTTCAACCTCTTCGTCGAATTCCTCGTTCGCCTCAGGCACCACGGAGGGCGCGGTCGCGCGGCCGCCGAGACTGGGCTCCTGCCGTTCGAATGCGCCTGCGCTGCGCTGCGGCGCGCTCGAGACCAGCGAGCGATAGGCGGTGCCGAGCAGCCAGCCGAGCCGCGCCTTCGCGCTCATGACAGCGTGGAACAGCCAGCCGAGCGAGATCGAGCTGCGGTCCTCCTCGTCGTCTTCTTCGACGAACGGCTCGTCACGATCCTCGATCGCCGTCAGCTCTTCTTCGCTCTCCTTCGCGCCCCAACCGCTCGCGAACAAAAAGCTTGCGGTCATCGCGACGAACAGGATGGCGCCGAGCACCAGGCGATAGATCATGCCGGCCGGACCGAACACCACTGCGGGCGCGCGCACCAGCGCGTCGCCGACCACGCCGCCAAGCCCGGTCGGCAATGGCCAGGCGCCATTATGCGGAAAGCAGCTCGCAAAGCCGGCAGCGATCACGGTGGCGAGGATCCAGCATGCCAATCGCAGCGCTTCGCGGTCGAAGGCGCGATGCGTCAGCATGCGCCAGCCCCACACAGCGATGGGGAGGATCAGCATGATGGCGCCGAGCCCCAGGATCTGCATCAACAGATCGGCGCCGATCGCGCCGGGATAGCCGAGGATGTTGCGGATCGGGCGCGAGGTGGCGTGGCTCAGGCTGGGGTCCTGCACCGACCACGTCATCAGCGCCGCGGCGGCGACGCCGGCAAGCATGATCAGGCACAGCCCGCCGAATTCTCGCACCCGCCGCTCCAAGGCTTCGCGGATCGGGACCGGCAGATGGCCGACCAGGGGAATGACACGTTCGATCGCTGGCATGCGCTTCCAAAGCCTTGCGATTAGCTTAAGGTTTCGACCAGGCGGTGCAGCGCCTCGGCCGTTGATTCACTGTCGGAGACCAGCGCGAGCCGGATATAGCCCGCGCCCGGATTGGAGCCGTCGGCTTGCGGCCGCGCCAAATAGCTGCCCGGGATCACGCGCACGCCGGCATCGCGATAAAGTTTCACCGTCGCCGCCTCGTCGCCGCCGCGCTCGGAGACGTCGAGCCAGACGCAGAAGCCGCCGGCCGGACGCTGATAGCCGTAGCGGCTGCCGAGGATCTGGTCGGCGAGGTCGAACTTGATCCGGTAGAGCCTGCGGTTCTCCTCGACATGCGCCTCGTCGCTGTAGGCGGCGACCGCGACATGCTGCAGCGGCACCGGGACTTGCGGCGCTGCGACGTTGCGGAGTTCGTGGAAGGCGGCGAGGAATTTCTTGTCGCCGGCCGCGAAGCCGACGCGCATGCCCGGCAGGTTCGAACGCTTCGAGAGCGACTGAAACACGACCACATTGGTGAAGTCAGGGCCGGCACATTCCAGCGCGCTGCCCGGCGCTTCCCTGGTGTAGATCTCCGAATAGCATTCGTCGCTCAGGATGATGAACCCGAAGCGGTCGGCGAGCGCCTTCAGCCGCGCGAAATAATCGCGCGAGGCGACCGCGCCTTGCGGGTTCGCGGGCGAAGCGATGTAGAATGCCACCGTGCGCGCCAGCAGCGCCTCATCGAGCGCGTCGAGATCGGGCAGGAATCCGTTGGCCGGCGTGGTCGGCAGATAGACCTGCTCGCAGCCGGAGGCACGTGCGCCGGCACCATAGGCCGGATAGAACGGGTTCGGCATCAATATCGCCGGCGTCCCATAGCGCGCGCCGACATAGCGGGCGGCGGTGATGGCGGCGAAGAACAGGCCCTCGCGGCTGCCGTTCAGCACCAGCACTTCGCTCTCAGGATCGACCGCCCGCGGCAGGTGGAACCGGGTCGAAAGCCAGTTCGCCACCGCGCGGCGGAATGGCTCGATGCCCTTGGCGAGCGGATAGCGGCCGAACTCAGCGGTGTGCTTGGCCAGCACCGGCCCGACAAACGCCGGAACCGGGTGCTGCGGCTCGCCCAAGGACAGCGTAATCAATGGCTTGCCGGGCTGGTACGGCGCCAAGAGCTCAGCCGTGCGCGCAAAGGGGGAACGTTCGGCCTGACCGGCCGGCATTGCACTGCCGGCGTCTTGCGCCACGCCGGAGGGAGCGGTCATTGCCATGTCTAAACGCCAGCACTTTCAATGCGGTCGAGGGGAATCCGGCTCGACCGTAAATTGATCAAGTCACCATAGATACGGCGAGGTTAAGACGCGATTAACCATCGGCGGTATGGGCCATCAAGAGTGGGTTCGGTAACCCGCGCCGATGTCCAGCAGGGGCGAGATCGGCGGCGCAGCACCTTATTTTACCAGCAATAACAAAGGGAAAAGCCACCAGCGCGCCGTAATGTTCCGCATTTAGGATTTGGGAACTTGGGAACCGGGTTGGGGGAATCGATGCGTGCGGTTGGTCGGCCATTGCGGGCCGTGTTTGTGCTGCTGCCGTTGCTGGCCGCATGTGCGCCATCTCCAGACAATGCAGTTCCGGATGGGGCTCTCCCTCAGGCGATGCAGGGCAATTCGTCGTCCGCCGAGCGGCGCCTTGCGATCACGCATCGCTACACGCTCCGCGTCCCCAGCGCCGAAACCGAAGCCATTCAGCAAAAGCATATGGCCGAATGCGCCAAGCTCGGCTGCTCCATCCTGAGCACGTCGATCGACCGGTCGAACGAAGGGCGCATCAACGCGCGCGCATCGGTTCGCATCAAGCCCGAATCCTTCGACGCGTTTGCGGCAGTGCTGACCGCGCCGCCGGCCCAAGTCGCCATGCACGCCCAATCGGTGGAAGATATCGCCGTCCCCATTCTCGACGCAGAACGGCGGCTCGATGCGAAAATAGTGCTGCGCGACCGCCTTAGCGGAATGTTGCGCGACCAGACCGTGAAAACGGCTGCCGACCTGATCACGATCGAGAAAGAGCTGGCGCAGGCACAGAGCGACATCGAAGCGATCACGGCGCAGCGTGACGCGCTGCGGACGCGGACCGACACGATACGGATCGAGATATCCTATGTCGGCGCCGCCAGCCTGGTTGGCGGAGCCGACTTCACCCCGATCTACCAAGCCATCAGGACGATCAACCAGACGGCGGTCAACTCCGTCTCCTGGCTGATCTCCTTCGTCGCGGCCATCGTGCCATGGCTTCCCGTCATCGCATTGGTCTGGTGGGGCGCGCGCCTTGGCATGCGGCGATGGAAGTCCCGGAGGCTGTCCGGATAAGAGCCGCTACCGCGCCGGCAGCAGCCAAAAAGAAAGGGGCTCCAACTTGCGCTGGAGCCCCTCAACGGTCGGGGCATTGCCGGGTATGTGCCCGAACCGTAGTTCTGGGTGTGACCCCGGGAGAGATCACACCCCGGGAGAACTCACATGTTGTAAGCGCGCTCCGTGTGCTCGGTGATGTCGAGGCCTTCACGCTCGGTCTCGACGTTGGCGCGCAGGCCGACGATCACGTCGACGACCTTGTAGAGGATCGCCGAACCGACGCCGGACCACACCAGCGTGGTGCAGACGCCCCAGACCTGCGAGCTCATCTGGGCGACGAAGTCGTAATCGGCGATCTTGCCGGCGACATAGTCCATCACGCCGGTGCCGCCGAGCGCCGGGTTCACCAGGATGCCGGTGCCGAGCGCGCCGACGATGCCGCCGACGCAGTGGACGCCGAACACGTCGAGCGAGTCGTCATAGCCGAGCGCATTCTTCACCACGGTGCAGAAGAACAGGCAGACCACGCCGACCACGAGGCCGAGCACGATCGCGCCCATCGGACCGGAGAAGCCGGCCGCCGGCGTCACCGCCACGAGGCCTGCGACCGCGCCCGAGATGGCGCCGAGCATCGAGGGATGGCCTTTGATGATCCATTCCGCGAACATCCAGGACAACGCCGCCGCCGCGGTCGCGACGAAGGAGTTGGTCATGGCGAGCGCGGCGCCACCGGAAGCCTCGAGGTTCGAACCGGCGTTGAAACCGAACCAGCCGACCCAGAGCAGCGAGGCGCCGATCATGGACATCGTGAGCGAGTGCGGAGCCATCAACTCCTTGCCGTAGCCGGTGCGCTTGCCGATCAGGATCGCGCCGACCAGGCCGGCGATGCCGGCGTTGATGTGCACCACGGTGCCGCCGGCGAAGTCGATCGCGCCCTTCTTGAAGATCCAGCCGGCGTCGGCATTGATCTCGTCGAGCTTGGCCTGCGCCGCGGTCTTCGCCGCGCCGTCAGCCGCGGCCGCCAGCGCCTTCGCCGCATCCGTGATCGCGTCCGGTCCGGCCCAGTACCAGACCATATGCGCGATCGGGAAGTAGATCAGCGTCACCCAGAGCGGGATGAACAGCGCGAGCGCGGAGAACTTCATGCGCTCGGCGAAAGCGCCGACGATCAGCGCGGGCGTGATCGCCGCGAACGTCATCTGGAAGCAGACATAGACGAGTTCGGAGATATTGGCGTCGACGCTGAAGGTGGCCGCCTTCGAGTCCGGCGTCACACCTGCCAGGAAGGCCTTGGAAAAGCCGCCGATGAAATCCGAGCCGCCGGTGAACGCGAGGCTGTAGCCGTAGAGCGCCCAGAGCACGGTGACGATGCACACCGTGTAGAACACCTGCATCAGCACCGAGAGCATGTTCTTGGAGCGGACCAGGCCGCCATAGAACAGTGCGAGCCCCGGGATCGTCATCAACAGCACCAGCACGGTCGACGTCATCATCCAGGCGTTGTCGCCCTTGTTGACGGTCGGCTCGGCATAGGCAGCGGTCGCAGCGAACAGGCCGACTGCGAGTGCCGCCAATCCCGCGCTGTGGGGACGTTTGAACGTCATGTTATTCTACTCCTGAATTGTAAGGTTTGAGCGCGAAATCAGAGGGCCGCGGCATCGGCCTCGCCGGTGCGGATGCGCACCGCGTGGTCGAGGTTGATGACGAAGATCTTGCCGTCGCCGATCTGCCCGGTCTTTGCCGCCGATGTGATGGCGTCGATGGTCTTGTCGACCTGGTCGGCCGCAACCGCGACCTCGATCTTGATCTTGGGCAGGAAGCTCACGGCGTATTCAGCGCCGCGATAGATCTCAGTGTGGCCCTTCTGACGCCCGTACCCCTTGACTTCCGTCACCGTGAGACCGTGAACGCCAATGGCGGTCAGGGCGTCGCGGACTTCTTCGAGCTTGAATGGCTTAATAATCGCCATAACAATTTTCATGTGTCCTATCCCCGCTTGGGCCCGGTGCAGACGAACCGGGTGTTTCGACTGAGATCCACCACGCGGAGAAAATTCACAACGCGGTCACAGCCGCCGGCGTTAGAATCAAATGCCGTGCCAGATCGACGGCGCCGCCTAACGGATTATGAATCCGCCTGTTTTCGCGCTTGACGGGAATTGGTCGGACCTGCGCTATTCCGTCGCGCTCAAAACGTAATCAATATTGCCCGATTCATAGGCACGCCAGAGTCTGGACATAATCCTGCCCAGCCCGACGGCAAATCAGAGGTAATAAAGTAGAGGAAATTACTGCAGGGCCTCGCCGTGCTGCGAAATATCCAGGCCTTCCAGCTCCTGCTGCAGCGATACCCGGAGCGGGACGAACGCGCTGACCAGCTTCAGGAGCACGAAGGTCACGCCGCCGCACCAGACCAGCGTAACGGCGACGCCGGCGAGTTGGATCAGCAGTTGCTGCGGACGGCCCTCGAGCAGGCCGGCCGTGCCGCCGATGGCGCTGGTGGCGAACACGCCCGCGAGCAGCGTCCCGGCCATGCCGCCGATGCCGTGGACGCCGAACACGTCAAGTGAATCGTCATATTTGAAGCGGAGCTTCAGCCAGGTGCAGGCCCAAAAGCAAACGAGGCCCGCGATGATGCCGATGATGACCGCGTGCCATGGTTCGACGAAGCCCGAGGCCGGCGTGATAGTGCCGAGCCCTGCGACCGCGCCCGAGATCATCCCGAGCACCGACGGCTTGCGCCGCGTCGCCCATTCGATCGCGCCCCAGGTCAGCGCGCCCGCGCAGGCCGAAAGATGCGTGGCGATGATCGCCATCACCGCGCGCGAACTCACGGCAAGCGCCGATCCGCCATTGAAGCCAAACCAGCCGACCCAGAGCAGCCCGGTGCCGATCACCGCGAGCGACAAATCGAACGGCGACAGGTTCTCGCTGCCATAGCCGTGGCGCCGCCCCAATACTTGCGCGGCGACCAATCCGCTGACGCCGGCCGAAAGATGCACCACGAGCCCGCCGGCGAAATCGAGCACGCCGAGATTGGCGAGGAAGCCGCCGCCCCACACCCAATGTGCGAGCGGAATATAAGCGAAGATGAACCAGCCGACGGAGAACCAGAGATAGGCCGAGAAGCGCATGCGATCGGCGACCGAGCCTGCCACCAGCGCCACGGTGATGATCGCAAACGTCATCTGGTACAGCATGAACAGCGCTTCCGGGATCGTCTTCGCCGCCGGATTGACGCCGTCCATGGTCATGCCGGCGAGAAACCAGCGGTCGAGCGTGCCGATCCATGGCCCATCACCGACGAAGGCGAGCGAGTAGCCGAACATCACCCAGAGGATCGAGACGATCGCGACTGCCGACAGGCTCTGCGCCATCGTCGCCAGCACGTTCTTCTTGCGCACCATGCCGGAATAGAACAGCGCGAGCCCCGGGATCGTCATCATCAGCACCAGCGCGGTGGCAACGATCATCCAGGCGGTGTCGGCGGCGTTGATGGCCGACGTCTCCGCACGCGCCGGCGTCGCCGACAACAGCGTCGCAAGACCAAGCGGCGCGATCAGCCGCACGGCGCGAGATGATGCCCCCATGATGTTTCCCCGGCAGAAATGAAATGATTCTGGTTGATGCGACCGGCGCCGTTGTCGGTGCCCGCGTTCGACGAGAATTCATTCTTGTTTGAGCATGATCTTTCCGGAAAACCGGAGCCCACTTTTCCGGATCATGCCCTAGCTGTGGTCTTTCAGGAGGTTGTCCATCTGGTCCGAACCGAGGAAGCTGAGGTTGCGAAGCTTCAGTGTTCCCCGGAGAGACCAGATGAACAGCCACAAGAATGCGCGTTTGACGCCCAAAGGT
>NZ_JBVAPG010000221.1:0-10675 GCF_055413685.1 Bradyrhizobium sp. LeoA1Lang
GTCATTCGCATTGCGCTCGCCCGTAAGCTCCTGGTCCGCCTCAACGCCAAAGCACGCGAGGCGCGTGCCGCTTACGCCAATGCAACTTGACAATCCAGATAGTCGCTCATCCCGACCTTCTCCCCGCGAAGAGCGGGGAGAAGGGGAAGAAAGAGAGATCAATCCGGGCGGACCATCTCGAACATGGCCTCGGGCCGAATCTCGAAATAGTCGCCTCTGCGGCCGGCGCGGACGATGGGGCGGGCGGCGGCGGTCTGGTAGACGCCGTCCTTGATCATGGCCTTGTCGATATGGACCGCGACGACTTCCCCTAACGTGAGCCAGGCCTGCGCCTTCTCGCCATTGGCGCCCTGGAGCTGGACGATCTGGGTCAGCTTGCACTCGAAGGAGACCGGGCTCTCCGCCACCCGCGGCACGTTGACGATCTTGCTCGGCGCCGCGGTCAATCCCGCGATCGAGAACTCGCTGATATCGTGGGCGACGTGGGCGGCGGTCGCGTTCATCTGCTTCGCCAGATCCATGGTGGCGAGATTCCAGACGAACTCCCTCGTCTCCTGGATGTTGGCGACGCTGTCCTTCCAGGAGGTGGAGGAGAAGCCGATGATCGGCGGGACGTAGCAGAAGCCGTTGAAGAAGCTGTAGGGCGCGAGGTTGACGTGACCCTTGGCGTCGCGCGAGGAGATCCAGCCGATCGGGCGCGGGGCGATGATGGCGTTGAAGGGATCGTGCTTGAGGCCGTGGCCGTTCTTCGGCTCGTAATAATGCAGGTCTTTCGCGGTCACGCTGAATTCCTCGAGGATTCGCCGTCATTCCGGGATGGTCCGAAGGACCAGACCCGGAATCTCGAGATTCCGGGCTCGATGCTTCGCATCGCCCCGGAATGACCAGGATGATGTTAGTTCGTCAATTTACCACGCGGCGAGAGGCCCGCGATCACAAAATCGATCATCTGGTCGATGGTCGGGCCCGGCTTGGTGGCGCATTGGGCGATCATCTGCGGGTGGAAGAAGCGCATCATGGCGGTGGTGGCGCAGAGCGAGGCGAGGTGCACGTCCGGAACATCGAACTCGCCCGAGGCCGCCCCCTGCCCGATCACCTGGCCGATGGTGGAGGCGATCATCTCCATATGGGCGACGCAGACGTCCCAGTCCTCCTGCATCGCGATTTCGACCATCTCGTGCAGCTTGGAGTCGCCGACATAGCGCTCGGTGTTCATGCGGTTGACGGTCTTCATCAGATCGCGCAGGCGGGTAACCGCCGGGCCTTGTGCCCGCACGATCCGCAGCGCCTCGACCTCGACCTCGCCCATCAGCGTCCGCGCCACGCCTTCGTGGATCGCCTTCTTCGAATCGAAGAAGCGATACACGTTGGCGGGGCTCATCCGGAGCTCCTTGGCGATGTCGGCGACCGTGGTCTTCTGGTAGCCGATCTGGCGGAACAGCCGTTCGGCCACCACGAGAATCCGCTCCCGGGTGTCACTCTCGATATGTTCCGAAACCAGCGTCATTTGTCGGGACTCAATTATGTGTTCACTGTTCAACTATTCAGCCGCTTCAGCAAGCGGAATTGCCGGGCGCGCATTGCCGTCATGCTGCGCCGCCGAAGCGGCTTTCTCGCCCGCGCCGCTCTCCTCCAGGCTCTTGCGGAACCACAGGGCATAAAGGCCCGGCAGGTATAACAGCGTCAGGAAGGTCGCGACGAACAGGCCGCCCATGATGGTGATTGCCATCGGGCCCCAGAACGCCGAGCGCGACAGCGGGATCATCGCCAGGATCGCGGCGAGCGCGGTCAACACCACCGGGCGGGCGCGGCGGACAGTGGCCTCCACGATCGCCTCCTTGCGGGTCAGGCCGTGGGCGACATCGGTCTCGATCTGGTCGACCAGGATCACGGTGTTGCGCATGATCATGCCCGCGAGCGCGATCAGGCCGAGCAGCGCCACGAAGCCGAACGGCTGGTTGGCGACGTTGAGCCCGAGGGACGCGCCGACGATGCCGAGCGGCGCCGTCAGGAAGACCAGGAGCAGGCGCGAGAAGCTCTGCAACTGGATCATCAACAGCGTCAGCATCACCAGCACCATCATCGGGAAGAGCACGAAGATCGACGCATTGCCCTTGGCCGATTCCTCGAACGCGCCGCCCGGCTCGATCCGGTAGGCCGGCTCGAGATGGTTCTGGATCTCCTTGAGCTTGGGCGAGATCTGGTTGGTCACATCAGGGGCCTGCACGCCGTCGACGACGTCGGAGCGCACGGTGATCGCCATGTCGCGGTTACGCCGCCACAGGATCGGCTCCTCATGCGCATACTCGATTTTTGCGATCTGCTGAAGCGGGACGGCGACACCGTTGCGTGAGGTGATCGTGAGATCGCCGACGCGCCCCAGATCGAGCCGCTCGGACGGCACGGCGCGGGCGACCACGCCGACCTTCTCGATGCCGTCGCGGATGGTCGTGACCGGCGCGCCCGAGATCAGCATCGACAGCGCCTGCGAGACCTCCTGCGGGGTCAGGCCGAGCGCGCGGGCGCGGTCCTGGTCGACGACCAGCTTCAGGTAGGGCGACTGCTCGTTCCAGTCGAGCTGCACGTCCTTGACGTTCTGGTTCTGCCGCATGATGTCGCGCACCTGGTAGGCGATATCGCGCACCTTGCTTGCGTCGGGACCGATCACGCGGAACTGAACGGGGAAGCCGACCGGCGGGCCGAAATTGAAGCGGTCGACGCGCACGCGCGCCTCGTTCAACGCGCCGTTGGCGGCCGCATTCTCGATCTTGGCCTTGATGCGCTCACGCGCCTCGACGTCCTTGGACAGAATCACGATCTCGGCAAAGGCCTCGTTCGGCAGTTGCGGGTTGAGGCCGAGCCAGAAGCGCGGCGAGCCCTGGCCGACATAGGCGGTGTAGGTCGCAATATCCTTGTCGCCCTTCAACAGGTCCTCGGCCTTCTTGACCGCCTTCTCGGTCACGTTGAACGCGGTGCCTTCCGGCAGGCGAAGCTGCAGGAACAGCTCAGGGCGCTCGGAGAGCGGGAAGAACTGCTGCTGGACGTGGCCGAAGGCGACGATCGAGGCGACGAACACGCCGACCGTTGATGCCACCACCGTGACGCGGTGATTGACGCACCACTGCACCACCGCGCGCAAACCGCGGTAAAGCCGGGTCTCGTAGATCGCGTGCGGATCGTGGTTGTGGTGCACCTTGATGTTGGGCAGCAGCTTCACGCCGATATAGGGCGTGAAGATCACCGCGACGAACCAGGAGGCGACCAGCGCAATCGCGACGATCCAGAAAATGCCGCCGGCATATTCGCCGACCGCCGAATTGGCAAAGCCGATCGGCAGGAAGCCGGCCGCGGTCACCAGCGTACCCGTCAGCATCGGAAACGCCGTGGATTCCCACGCGAACGATGCGGCGCGGAAGCGGTCCCAGCCCTGCTCCATCTTCACCACCATCATCTCGACCGCGATGATGGCGTCGTCGACGAGCAGACCGAGCGCGATGATCAGCGCACCCAAAGTGATGCGGTGCAGGTCGAGCGACATCGCGTTCATGACGATGAAGACGATCGCCAGCACCAGCGGCACCGACATCGCCACCACGATGCCGGTGCGCCAGCCGAGCGCGAGGAAGGAGACGAACAGCACGATCGCGAGCGCCTCGATGAAGGAATGCACGAACTCGCTGACGGCATGCTCGACCACCTTGGGCTGGTCGGCGATCTGCTCGACTTCGATGCCCTGCGGCACCGCCTTCAAGAATTCGGCGGTCGCCTTCTCGACGTCCTTGCCGAGCTCAAGAATGTTGGCACCCTTGGCGGTCACGATGCCGATGCCGATCGCGGGCTTGCCTTCCTGGCGCACGGTGAAACTCGGCGGATCGACGAAGCCGTGGGTGACGGTCGCGATGTCGCCCAGGCGGAAGACGCGGCCGTTGCTCTCGACCGGGGTCTCGGCCACCGCCTTCGCGCCGTCGAGCGCGCCGGTGACGCGCAGCGGCACGCGCTGCGAGGACGTCTCGACCGTGCCGGCCGGGGTTACGTTGTTCTGCTTGGCGAGCGAGTCGAACAGCGCCTGCGGGGTGATGCCGAGCGTGGCGAGCTTGGCGTGGGAGAACTCGACATAGATGCGCTCGTCCTGGGTGCCGTAGAAGTCGACCTTGGTCACGCCCGGCACGCGTAGAAGCCGCTGGCGGAAGCCTTCGGCCGCCTTCTTCAACTGCGCGTAATCGGCGCCGTCGCCGGTCATCATGTAGAGGATGGAATCGACGTCGGAGAACTCGTCGTTGACGACCGGGCCGAGGATTCCTTGCGGCAACTGGCCCTGCACGTCGACCAGCTTCTTGCGCAGCAGATAGAAGAGATAAGGCACGTCCTTCGGCGGCGTCGAATCGCGGAATGTCACCTGCATCGCCACGAAGGCCGGCTTGGAATAGGTCTGCACCTTCTCGAAGAACGGCAATTCCTGCAGCTTCTTCTCGATGGGGTCGGCGACCTGGGTCTGCATCTCGTTCGCGGTTGCACCGGGCCAGATCACGGAGACGTTGACCACCTTCACCGTGAAGAACGGATCCTCGGCGCGGCCGAGCTTCTGATAGGAGAAGAAGCCGGCGGCGCCGAGCGCGATCATCAGGAACAGGATCAGGGTCGGATGGCTCACCGCCCAGCCCGACAGGTTGAAGCGCTTCATGTCACCCTCCAATATCCAAAACCGCTTACGGCCGACGGATCAGAACGACAGCGACGCGACGACGCGGACCTTCTGGGCCGGGTCGAGCTTCTGCACCCCGAGCGCCACCACCTTCGCGCCCTCCTCGACGCCGCCGGCGATCACGACGCAATTGCTCTCATAGGCCTTCACCTTGACCGGCTTCAGCGAGATCTCGCCGGCATCGTTGACGACGTAGAGCGAGGGATCGCCGCCCTGGCTGTTACAGCGCCGACAGCGGCAGCTTCGCCACGCGCTCAGTCTCGGTATCGGCGAGCGTCAGCGTCGCCGTCATGCCGAGCGAGACGTCATCGCCAGCTTCCGGCAGCGAGAACTTGGCGAGATAGGTGCGGGTGGCGGGATCGGCCGAGGGGGCGACCTCGCGCAGCTTCGCGGCGTACTTCTTGCCCGCTTCCGACCACAGCGTCACGGTGGCGACGCCGGTCTTGGCGCGGCCGAGCAAGGTCTCGGGGATCGCGACCACCGCCTCCTTTTCGCCGAGCCGCGCCACGCGGATCGAGGTCTGGCCGGCGGCCACGACCTGGCCGGGCTCGATCAGGGTCGAGGTGACAACACCGCGGGTATCGGCAACGAGCGTCGCATAAGAAAGAGAGTTCTTGGTCAGCTCGACCGAGCGTTCGGCGCGGTTGAGGCGGGCGCGGGCCTCGTCTGCGGCCGCATGCGCCTGGTCCATCTGAGCATCCGTGGTCCAGCCCTTGGCGCGCAAATCCTTGGCGCGCTGCTCGGCGGCGGCGGCCTGCGCCAGCACGCCAGTGGCGGCGCGCAGCTCCGCTTCGGCCTGCTCGGCCTGCAGTTTCAGGTCGACTTCATCGAGGGTGGCGAGCGGCTGGCCGATATCGACGGTCTGGCCGACTTCGACGAGGCGCTTGGCGACCTTGCCGGCGACGCGGAAGCCCATGTCGCTCTCGATGCGCGGCTTGATCGTGCCGACAAAGCTGCGCTCGGGGGTTTCGGCCTCATAGTGCACCATGGAGACCAGGACCGGACGCCCCGGATCGGCTTTCTCGGCGACCGTTTCGTCACAGCCGGCCAGCGAAATCGCCGCCAGCGCCAGCAGCGCGCCAGCTAAAAGCTTGTAATAATCCGCGAAAATAGAACGGGCGAACATCGGTCTCTCCATCGGGCTGATGTCTGATGAAGAGTATTGATTGATCACTGACGAATGTCAATAATCGTCAGTAAACACCAAATCGTGAGGTAGGGCGTGATTGACGGCGGGCAAGGGGGCGATGGCGCGTAGCCCGGATGGAGCGCAGCGCAATCCGGGGTTCTGGCCGTATGGATAGACTGGCCCCGGATTACGCTTGCGCTTCATCCGGGCTACGGGATGGCGAGGAATCGTACGAGCTGAGCGAGAAATGGTGGGCACGCTGCGCTTTGCCCACCCTACCAATGCTTTGTGCTACTTCGCGTTGGCGAACTCGGTCTTGGTCTCGTGGCCGCCGAGGAAGGTGAGGAGGCCGGCGGCGAGCGGCAGCAGCGACAGCACCAGCAGGCCGGTCGAGGTGTTGCCGGTGGCGTCCTTGACCCAGCCGATCAGATAGGGCCCGCCGAAGCCGGCGAGGTTGCCGATCGAGTTGATGAGCGCGATCGCGCCGGCTGCCGCGGTGCCGGAGAGCCAGGCGGTCGGCAAGGTCCAGAACACCGCGAAGGTGCAGAAGATGCCGATCGCCGCAACCGTCAGCACGACCATGGTGATGATGGGATCGGTGAGGTAGCTGGAGACGCCGAGCGCAAGCGCCGTGAGCAACAGCGGCCCGCCGACATGGGCTACGCGCTCGCGGGTGGCGTCGGAGTGCCGCGCCCACAGCACCATCGCGATGGTGCCGAACAGATAGGGGATCGCAGTGACGAAGCCGGTCTGCGCGTTGGTGAGACCGAACGCTTTCACGATCTGCGGCAGCCAGAACTGCATGCCATAGAGCGCGCCAACGAAGCCGAAATAGATCAGGCTCAGCGTGATCACCTTGGGCGAGGACAGCGCCTCGCCGAGCGTGAAATGCCGCACCGCCTGTTTGGCCGCGGCCTCGGCGTCAAGCTTTGCCTTCAGCCACGCCTTCTGCTCCGCGGTCAGCCAGTTCGCCTTCTCCGGCTTATCGGTCAGATAGAACCAGGTGACGATGCCGAGCAGGACCGAGGGGATGCCCTCGATGATGAACAGCCACTGCCAGCCCCTCAGCCCCATCACGCCGTCAAGCCCAAGCAAAAGCCCGGAGATCGGCGCGCCGATCACGGTGGACACGGGAACGGCGACCGCAAACGCGGCCATGAAGCGGGCGCGGTATTCGGCCGGATACCAATAGGTCAGATAGAGGATGATGCCGGGGAAGAAGCCGGCTTCCGCCACGCCCAGCAGGAAGCGCAGCACAAGAAAACTCCGCTCGCCGCTGACGGTCGCCATCAGCGCCGAGATCACCCCCCAGGTCACCATGATGCGGGCGATCCAGCGGCTGGCGCCGAATCTCTCCAGCGCGAGGTTGCTCGGCACCTCGAAGATGAAATAGCCGATGAAGAAGATACCGGCGCCCCAGGCGAAGACCAGCGGCGAGAACTTCAGGTCCGCGTTCATGGTCAGCGCGGCGAAGCTGAGATTGACGCGGTCGAGATAGGAGAAGAAGTAGGCCAGCACCAGGAACGGGATCAGGCGCGCCGAGATGGCGCGGATGGTCGAGGTCTCGATCTCGCTCTTCGCACTCGCGGCGGCGGCAAGTGTGGTGGTCTGGCTCATGGGTGTCCCCCCGAGGGCTGTTATTGCTATTGCCTTGGGGTTTTGAGCATCGGGCGCACGGTGTCAATCGGAATTGTGACAAGGGCTCGTCCGCGGGGTGGGGCGCGCACGGCCTCGGGTGCGAGCTTGCGCCCGGCGGCGGCCCTAAGCTTTAGCTCCGTCTCCACAAGGCTTGCCCGTTCATGATTGTCCGCATCCTGCTTTGTCTTTCGATCATCATTGCCGGCCTGGCGCTGCGCCGGTTCGGCTTCGGCGTGGGGCTTCCGGCGTTCGTCGTGAAGTATGGCGGCTCGCTGTTGTGGGGGACGATGGTATTCTTCCCGGTCGCGATTGCCGCGCCGGGATGGTCACGGCGGACGGTGGCCTTGATCGCGCTTGCTATCGCGGTGGCTGTGGAATTGTTTCGGCTGGTGCACACGCCGTGGCTCGATGCCTTCAGGCTGACGACCGCCGGCGCGCTGTTGCTCGGCCGCATCTTCTCGGCATCGAATATCGTCGCCTATGCCGCGGGCATTTGCTGGGCGTGGCGCTGGATCGTTGTGCGGTGTTAGCTTTCGCCAAGAGCCAATAGCTGCCGTCATCGTCCGCGAAGGCGGACGATCCAGTAAGCTGCGGCCGCTCAGCTCAATCACTGCTGCCGGTGATTACTGGATGCCCCGCCTGCGCGGGGCATGACGGCTACAGTGCATGACCGCTGCAGTTGAAGCCTACCGCCGTGCTTTACGCGTCTTCTTCGCGGCCTTGGTCTTCTTCGCCGTCTTCTTGGCCGCCTTGGCCGAGCGCTTCTTGGCGGATTTCTTGCCGGCTTTGCTGGCCGACCTTTTCTTCACGGCCTTCTTTGCCGCGGCCGCCGTCCGTCTTGCGCTCGCTGCCGCCGGCTTCGGTGCGGCGCGCCGCTTGCGCGGCGGGGCCGTTGCCATCGGCGGCACCATCGGATCGGAGACGAGGCCGTCGGCGGCGAGCGGGACATAGGTCGCCGTGCGCTCGTCGGTTTTCATGTCCGTCTCGTCCGGCTTCAATGCCTCGCTGGCGGTGCTGGCGACGCCCTTCACCGTATCCGTGATCTTGTCGAGAATCGATTTATCCTTGCCCATAATGCCTCCCTGAAATTAGTCGCAACAAACTAACCGGCCGGGAGGCCGCGGGTTCCCGAGACGAAACTCAGTAGGGCGAGTTAGTCACTCGCTGTCGTCATTCCGGGGCGATGCGCAGCATCGAACCCGGAATCCATGGCTCCGCCGGCGCACGTGGCGCAATGGATTCCGGGCCTACGCCTTGCGGCGCATCCCGGAATGACAGCGGAGAAAGTGGCGAACGGACATCATCCGTCATTGCGAGCCAATGGCTCTGCGCACCCTCAATTCAGTTAGCGAGTTGGAAGCGCTCGAAGCGATGCAGTTCTTCTTCGATGCGGGGCTTGAGCGCCTTGCGGGCGCCGCGCTTGGCGGCGCTACCGACCCAGCTCCATTTCTGCATCAGCAGCTTCTTGTTCGCCCGGTCGGTCTTCAGGTCGATGGCGGCGACGATCTCCTCGCCGACCAGGACCGGCAGCGCAAAATAGCCGAACAGCCGCTTTTCCTTCGGCACATAGGCCTCGAAGCGGTGGCCGTAACCGAAGAACAGTTCGGTGCGCTTGCGTTGGATGATGAGGGGATCGAACGGCGAGAGGATGTGGACCAGGGCGGGATCGCCCTCGCCCGCCGGCTGCAGCGCTTCCGGGCGCGCCCAATGCTCCTGCTTGCCGGCGCCTTCGAGCGCGACCGGCACCAGCTCCCCTCGCCGCAGGCGTGCCTCGATCAGGCCTCGCACCGCTTTCTTGCTGGGCGCATCGAGATGGCAGATCGAATCCAGGCTGACGACGCCCTGCGAACGCAGCGCGCGGTCGAGCAGATAGGCGGTGATCTCGCGCGGCGAGGCCGGCTTCGGCGGCTTGTCCCAGCCGAAATGCCGCGCCGTCAAGTCGTAGGTCTTCAGCATGCCGTTGCGCTCGCTGATCGTGAGCACGCCGGTGTAAAAGGCAAGCTGCAGCGCGCGCTTCGACGGCTTGCGGCTCTGCCAGAGATGCTCCTTCTCCACCAGCACGTCGTCGTCGATGTCGCGGATGGTGAGCGGTCCCTGGCGGATCAGGCGCATCACCTTGCGCATGTCGGCAGGCGTGACCGAATTGAACCATTTGTGGCCCTCCCGCCTGTGCTGCCGCATCGCCGGCAGGAAGAAGCGGATATCCCCGGCCGGCACGTAAGAGAGAGCATGCGTCCAGTATTCGAACACGCTTTTGTCGACACCCTGGGCGTGGCGCAGATCGGCGCGGCGGTAGTCGGGGATGCGGCTATAGAGGATGTGATGGTGGGCGCGCTCGATCACGTTGATGGTATCGATCTGCACGTAGCCGAGATGTTCAACCGCAGCGGCCACGGCGGCCGGCCCATCGCCGAACGGCACGGGCGTGTCGAGCCTTTGCGCGCGCAGCCAGATGCGGCGGGCGTCGGTCCTGCTCAGGGGGTGGGATGGAATCGGACGGGGCATTGCCCGCAATGTAGCGGGTTTCTGTCGCAGGGCACAGAAAAGGCCGCGCCAGGTGGCGCGGCCAGAGCCGTAGACCGGGTCTTGAAGATTACTTGCCCGCCTGGGCTTCCAGGTAGTGCTTGCAGGCGCCACGCATGTTGCCCTTGCTCATCTCGCTATTGGCCTTGCTGATGCTCTTGGCCATCGCCGCCTTGCCGGGCCCTTCCGGCATCGTGTTCATCGAGGCCGTCGATTTGGCCATATTCTCCGTGGTGCAGGCCGCCGGCTTGGCCAAGGCAGGCGCAAAGGCAAGAGCCGAGAACGCAGCAGCCAGGATCAATCGTCGCATCGGAAAAATCTCCCTTGGAATGAAACCGGCGTGACACCGGCCAACACAATGCGCGTTGGCTCGCGGCCGCGTTTCCAGCGAAAAGTTATTTTTCCTGTATTGCAGTGGGATGAAGCAGAAGCGAGCTGCGACCAGCGGTCGCGGCGGTCGGCCGATCTATTGTCCATGACGCAAAGGCGGCCTTCTCGGGCCGCCCTTTCTATTTCCGCACCTGCCAGCGCATGATCACCGCAGATGGCGTCGTCACTAGTGGTCTATCACAGTGATTTTGACTCTTTGGGGGTGGCTGGATAGGCGCGGCCGAGTTTGGCGCGAGCTTTGTCGGTTGTGAACATCCATTTGATTCGGGCTCGGGTTTTATTTCGCCGCCGTT
>NZ_JBVAPG010000222.1:0-10322 GCF_055413685.1 Bradyrhizobium sp. LeoA1Lang
AGGACAAGCTGTTCTACAACCGCTATCTTGTCGACGTCGGTCATCCTCACATCAAAGTACGCGCACATACGAAGCCGTCCCCACAGCTGCTTGCACTCTTGAAGGTCTGCCCGGCGCGCTGCTATGAACTCAACCACAAGGGGCAGGTCGAGGTCACCGTCGACGGCTGCATCGAATGCGGCACCTGCCGTGTCATCGGCGAACCCACTGGCGACATCGAATGGAGCTATCCGCGTGGCGGATATGGGGTGTTATTCAAGTTTGGATGAGGGCTGAACGGCAGGCCGCGTGTCATCGCCAAGAAGCACGGCCCAAGATTGGTCCACGAGCGACCTGATCAATTCGCTGCGACGATGCCGGCACACGGCAGCTGGGGCGCGTAGTTGCTCGTAGCTCAAACCCTAAAGCCCCAGCCAATCGATCACATGCGGCCAGATCTCTCGATGCGCACTCTGACCGACGAGCGCTCCAACTTGCTGCAGCGGAACACCGGTTTCCGCCTGATAGACAAGAACGGAGGGGGTGCTCAACGGTTGCAGTATGGGACCAGGAGGGCACCAAACGACTGGTATGATCAACTATCGCGGCGACGGGTCATTCAGTAAGCGGGTCCGAGCCGGCAAGAGGGCCGAGCACGTAAAGCTCGTTGCGGGCCAAGCAGTCTTTGCGAAAGCGCACGTCTATCCCATTTCGGAGCAGTTGGCGAGCGGGGTAAACTCATCGGGGCTCCCACGAATGGCGCGGAGGGGGGATGGCGAGCGCTTCCGAATCCGGCAAGCTGGCCGTGCAGCCTCGCAATAACGCACCAAGCACGAACTCCTCGGGTGCCGCGGTACGCTCGCCCCGATCGAGGAGCAGGCTCCCTGGCAGCGTGCTAATGGGCTCGGACGATGGTGCAATCAACGATCGATACTCGAAGTCTGGATCGTCAGACATCGCTTCGAAGATCGCCACCATACAGCCTTCGCGCTCCAGCGGCTGAAGCGTTGGAGAACGCTGTTCCAATCGCCAAACGCCTCTGGAAGATCACGCCAGCGAGCTCGCGTACGCACAATCCATAGAACGCCCTCCACGAACATCCGGTAGTCGCCTCCAGTCGATCCCTTTTGTCAGCCCGGCCGATAATCAGCGGCGCCATCCGATCCGACGGCGCGTCGCTCAAAACCATACGGTCGATCATACCCAAGACTGCCTCCCCAAAAGCAGTCTTGAACTGATGTGCCGGCTTAAGGGAATCCCAGGAGGTCCACAGGACCTAGTAAGCGGCAAGCGGTGGTTCCGATTGCTCCAACTTCGCCAGCGCAAAAATCTCTCCTCTTGGTCATTAAGGCCTTTCTTCGGCGGACGACCGATGCTGCTGCGTGTGAGAGAATGCACGCTTCGGCCAATTTGGCCCACTCTAATTCTCTAAGCCCGTCAGCTTGTCGAAAGCTGATCCTAGTAGAGTGAGAACTAGAGAGCGACACTATCCGCTCAGGATTGCGAACCGGCCCCAACCGGAGGGGAACATGGACCCACTTAACAATATCAGCCCATTCGACCGAGATCTCGCTACGTACAACGCCACGGTGGCACAACAGCAACAGCAGCAAGCGGAATTTGAGCCGCACTTGGATGAAGTGCCGCAACGCGATGCCGCTCCCGTCGCAGGGGTTCCTGCTCCTCCAGGCTCCTATTATCCGTTGGAGCTCGGGCGCCATAGTGCCCGCGATCCTCATTCCGAAGGCGCCGTCGCCAGACGTCTTGGGGACGCCGCTGCGCAGGACAGCGCGTCGCGGGAAGCTTTGAGATGGTCGGAGGGGCTCACAACGCAAGGTCACGATCAGGGTCTGCTGCGGGGGATCATGGACGAAGCCAGCCCAGCATCGTCTCTCGATCCAACCGTGCGCGATCACCAAGCGCCGGATTTTGGAGAAGCCGTTCGTCAGTTGAACCGGCGCGACGGCTACCAGCCGGCTCCGGACGAGCTGACCGGGAGCGCGGCGAAGAGGCAGAGGACGCTAAGCCATCCGCAAGAGGATGCCATTGCGCGGCAGCTGAGCGAGGCCGGCAATTCAGCCGCGCGCGTGTTGATGGAAGACGCCGGCCCACCGTCGCCTCTCGGGCGAGCTGTCGGCTCGCCAGTGGTCCTTCCTGCGGAAGGTTACGATCCGGATCTGCTGTGGGCGAGGATGGAAGGCGCCGGCCCACCGTCGCCTCTCGGGCGAGCTGTCGGCTCGCCAGTGGTCCTTCCTGCGGAAGGTTACGATCCGGATCTGCTGTGGGCGAGGATGGAAGGCGCCGGCCCATCGTCGTCTCTCGGGCCAACCGCGCGCCATCCTCAGGCCCCGAATTTCGGAGAGGCCGTTCGTCCCTTGAACTTCGGCCACCAGCACGCGCCGGACGAGCTGATCACTGCGCGGGAGGGGAGCAGCCTCCCGCCGAGCCAGGACAGCCGACCGACCAGCTTCGTGATCAACACTGACCGTTACACGGCGCTGTTGGTGCCCGCGGGGCTGATGAGGCAGAGCGCCCCACTCAATCCGCCAGGCGCTGCCATTCGTCTCGGATCTCGACCGGAAAACGCTCCGCAGCCGAGCGCGCGGCCGGGGAATCGGACCTCGCCAGCGCCGCTTGGACACAGGATGGAGCAAGCCGCGCCCGCGTCCGCCAGGGCTGAGGCTATGCCCTCAGCGGTCGGCGAGACTTTTGATGCTTCATTGGCCGTTCCCGAGGACTTTTCCCACGGCACCCAACCCGCGCCGGACATGATGATCTCGAAGCTGGGCCGCTGGGGCCTCTTGCCGGACGCGACGGAGCCGGTAAAGCACTACGACATTCGCGGCGAGCGCTACACCGCCGTCTTGGGGCCGGGAGGACCCAACGACGTTCGGCTCATCCATCACCCTCGAGTTGGTAGTGATGCTGCGCCAGCGGTGCCGGCGAGGGCTCTGTCAGACATCTAGCGCGGTCGTCACTCTCTGGCTGATCTGCCGTCCACACCGCAGAAGCTGCGTGATGACGCTGACTATCGTAATTCCGAGCAATTGTATTGGCTTCTTTGGCGGCATCAGGTGCTTCAGCGGGTCCTGAGCGAGGGTCGAAGATCGCTTGCGGTATGGATGACCGATTGATTTGCTCCGGGTGATTAGTTCGCAATCGGAGAACTTCACCCTGAGCGTCGCCGTCCCGCCCCGGGCGCCTGTGGCCTCGCAGTGGTGCGAAACCTTTTCGATGAGCGGCTTCAGTTCCGCTGCCGGAGCATCGTACTCCGCTAGGTCCTCTGAGAAGGTGTTCTCCGCGCCGAGGGACTTGCGGATCCGGTTGGCACGCACGGGACGCTCGTCGATGCCGTGGGTATCCAACAGAGTAGCTATCGGCCTTGCCGAAGTTGGCGTTCATGAACTCGAGT
Source organism: Bradyrhizobium sp. LeoA1Lang (assembly GCF_055413685.1). Lineage (NCBI taxonomy): Bacteria > Pseudomonadati > Pseudomonadota > Alphaproteobacteria > Hyphomicrobiales > Nitrobacteraceae > Bradyrhizobium > Bradyrhizobium sp. LeoA1Lang. Next base: position 3,392 of record NZ_JBVAPG010000222.1, read on the forward strand.
GTCTGTTGCGCATGTCCATGCCCGGGAAAATCCCGAGGCGGTTCATCTTGGCGCTTGTCGCCGGCCCGATCTCATGGAATTTCCCGGCGGGGAGATCCTGAACGGAGGTCGGACCCATCTTTGGCGTGGTAAGGAACGATCATGCGGCTTGCGGTGGTGCGAGGCGAGCTTCGCCAGCAACTTGTTGTAGGATGTCGGCCGAGCGGTCAGGCAGTGTCCAAGTGCCAGCGTGAGGCTATGACTAAGCGATAACCCGAAATCGACTAAACGCGACTTTGCAAAGACAAAAGCCTTCGACGAGGTCTTCCCAACGATGCGCAAGGCGCCGCGGCTCAATAAGGCGCCGACGAATAAGCTCGGCTTAGCCCCGTTGTCTTGAATCATTTCAAGGCCGGCGGCCCTAACTGGCAGAGCAAAATTGACGAAGCATTTGTGAAGACTTGACGGAAGCCCGCGGATAGCTGAACGGACGCTCCAGACGAGCGGGGCGTCTCGCGGAGCTTTTTGTTGCATCAGGTCGGCATATGAAATCTTGGGTTCACAATCGGCTGAACATGCTTAACGAAAAAGGCGACCAGCGCTGCTGAATCTGCGAACAGCAGATTCCGGGACTCGCGTAATGCGAGCCCGGAACAACGTGGTAAGAGATTGCAAGAGCAAACAAAAACCCCGGCATTGCTGCCGGGGTTCTCGCGTTTCGTGGTTCACGTGACGGCGGCTGGATCAGAAGTCCATAACACCCATGCCGCCCATGCCGCCCCCAGGAGGCATTGCGGGGCCGGCGGCCGGCTTCTTCGGCAACTCGGCGACCATCGCCTCGGTGGTGATCAGGAGAGCCGCCACCGACGACGCGTTCTGGACTGCGGTGCGCATGACCTTGGTCGGGTCGATGATGCCCTTGGAGACAAGGTTGCTGTACTCGCCGGTCTGCGCATCGTGTCGTAAGAGTACTGATCCTTCTCCAGGACTTTGCCGACCACGACCGAGCCGTCTTCGCCCGCGTTGATCGCGATCTGACGGGCCGGCCAGGACAGCGCCTTGCGCACGATCTCGACGCCGGTCTTCTGGTCGTCGTTCTTGGTGCGCAGGCCCTTGAGCTGCTCGGTGGCACGGAGCAGGGCGACGCCGCCGCCCGGAACGATGCCTTCTTCCACCCCCGCACGGGTCGCGTGCATTGCGTCATCAACGCGATCCTTGCGCTCCTTCACCTTGATCTCGGTCGCGCCGCCTTAGCTGACTGCAGCTCTCGGCGTCGACGATCTACGTCAGTGATAAGCGCCGCATGTGTCCGCGCGGCTTCCTGGCCTTTTCGAGGCCGGCTGGAATGAACGGCCGTTCCAGCTGATCCGGCAGGAATTCTATCTGTGGGCGGGAGCGCGGTCTGTCATGTCGGTCCGAGCGCTTCGCTTCACCGGCTGTTGATGCCTGAGTAATTCTCCCCAGAAGTGCCGTTTAAAAAATCCCCAGTTGATCGTGTCGCCCATCCTCAGGGCGCGCCCTGAGGATGGGCGGCGAATCGATCACCCAATCCTGCTCTGCCCAGAACGAGGGAGCGGGTGCGGTGATCAAGCTTGGGGAAGTCATCATGATTCTTGATCTTCATCGGCAGGGACTGACGGTTTCAGCGATCGCCCGCGAACTCGGGATCGATCGAAAGACCGTTCGTAAATGCATCGCTCGTGGCTTAGAGCCGCCGGTCTATGGTCCACGTAAGCCGCGCCAGCGCCGCATCGATCCATTCGTTCCGTATTTGCGCGAACGGGTGATGGCTTATCCCGGCCTGACCGGCCGCCGGCTTTTGCGGGAGCTTCGCGAACGCGGTTATGAGGGCGGCTACACCGCCGTTACCGACCTGCTGCGCGAGATTCGTCCGGTCCCATTGCCAACGTTTGAAGTTCGCTTCGAGACGCCACCGGGCGACCAGGCGCAGGTCGACTTCGCTCAATTCCAGGTGCAGTTCACCGATGAGCCGGCGGTCACCCGCATCGTTTGGCTGTTCTCCTTTGTGCTCGGCTTCAGCCGGCTGATTTGGGCGCGTTTTGTCCTGCACCAGGACATGCAGACGGTTCTGCGCTGCCATATGGCGGCATTCGAGGCGATCGGTGGCATCCTCCATGAGATCCTTTACGACCGCATGAAGACTGCCGTCATCGGCGACGCCGGCGGCAGCATCGTCTACAACCGGGCGCTGGTCGACTTCGCCCGACACTATGGCTTCCAACCCAAGGCCTGCCGTCCGTATCGGGCTAAAACAAAGGGAAAGGTCGAGCGACCTTATCGCTATATCCGCGAGGACTTCTTCCTCGCCCGCTCGTTCCGCAATCTCGATGACCTGAACGCGCAATTGCGCCATTGGCTGGATACGGTGGCCAATCCGCGTCTACACGCCACGACCCAGCGTGTCGTCAACGACGCCTTCGCCGAGGAGAAGGTGCATCTCAAAATGCTGCCGCTGGCACCCTTCCGCTCGGTCCTCAAGCTGGAACGGCGGGTCTCGCATGAAGGCATGGTGAGCGTCGGCGGCAATCTTTACAGCGTTCCCGACGCGACCCGGAAGCGGGTCGTCGAAGTGCATACGCTTGCCGATGAAGTTCGGATATTCGAAGACGGTGCCCTGGTCGCCGTGCACCCTGTGCTGGAGGGCCGACATCAGCGCCGGGTCGCCGCAGGGCATCGGAAAGTGCCGCGGATCACCGATCCCCATCGCGACACACCGATCTTGATCCTGCGCACCGCTGATGTGGTCGCCGCGCCCCCCTCGACTTCTACCAGGCCGTCGGCCGGCGGCTGGCCTGCCAGGGAGACCAGCCATGAACGCGGCCATCGAGATCGTACCGTCCGTGCTCGACCGAATCCGCAAAACCCTGGTCGGCTTGAAGATGCCGAGAGCGTTGGAGGTCCTGGACCAAACCGTGCGTCAGCTCGAGCGCGGCGAAGCCAGTGCGCTGGAGGTCATCGACACCTTGTTCGCCGAGGAACTGACGCTGCGTGAGAACCGCCGCGTGAAGATGGCGCTGCGGATGGCCAAGCTCTCGACCATCAAGACGCTCGCAGGATTCGACTTCTCGTTCCAGCCGTCGCTCGACCGCAATCGCATTCTCGCGCTCGCCCAGCTCGACTTTGCCGACCGCCATGAGGTGATCCACTTCCTCGGCCCACCCGGAACGCGCAAGAGCCATCTCGCCACGGCGCTGGGCGTGGAGGCCGTGAAGGCCGGCCGCAGCGTCTATTTTGCAAGTCTTGCCGACATCATCGGCGCTCTGACCAAGGCCGAGCGGGAGGGGCAATTGCGCGAGCGGATTCGCTTGCTGTGCCGGACCTCGTTGCTGATTGTCGACGAAATCGGATACCTGCCCGTCATCCCCGGCGGCGGCAATTTGTTCTTCCAGCTCGTCAATGCTCGCTACGAGCGCGGCGCCATGATCCTCACCTCTAGTCGCGGCTTCGCCGAATGGGGTGAGTTTTTGGCGACCCCGTGGGGGCACGTCCGCTCCAAGGCCCCGATCAACTCGCCAATCCGGCACAGTCGCCGCGCCGCCGCGGTCGACCACTCAAACATGGAGCCAACGATCACCACCCAACCGGCTGATCACCGAAATACCGCCCAGCTGGGGAATTTTACTTCGGCACATTTGGGGAATTTTGAAGCGGCATTGACAAGGATGGCAGGTTAGAGGAAATAGGGGCGCCCGCACCGATGCCAGAGGCAGAACTGCCGCCTGGCCTCTGCTCAGGACCATAACCCATGACCGCCATCGGCGAGACTGGCGTGCCGCCAAACGTCTGTTCGAGACGGTTGTAGACTGCCGAACGCGCATAGAAGCTGTCATTGACACGCCTGCCCTTCTCCGACGCATAGACGGACGGCGAAAGCTGACGCAGCGCAGATGTCACCACCGTACCGTCCGACCCGGAGAAGTCGAGTGCCGCGACGAGCGGGTGCAGCCCCACCGCAGCGTTGCCAGCTACGCGATCGAGCGCCGCGCCCACCTGGCGGCTGTTGGCATCGGCTCCATATTGCGAATAGGCATCAACTGCGCGGGAGAGTGTCAACGCGTAGGTGTTGTCGCCCTCGGCTGTAGTGCTTGCCATTAAGGTTGGCGATTGCAGCGATGTCGTCACGTTCGTGAACGAGCCTATGAGATTTGTTGCGTTCAGCCACCGATTGGAGGAGAGGCTAGAGCCGCTGCCATACCAGCCACGCTGCGGCATGATCGTGGAGCGTACCATCGAGCGTCGCATTCCCGTTCACCACGAGCCGGCTGAACGCACCAGCATCGTTTACGGCGACCTGCAAGCGACCGGTCGAGGTTTGCAGATACTCGCCATTCACCATTATGCTGTTGTCAAGACCGTCGATGAGCGGTGCGACAGCGCCGCTATTGGTGAAGCGGCCATCGCTATTGAGGAGATAACTGCCGTTGCCGGACATGATCGCGCCTTGCGCGACAGTTGCGTCGTACACTTGGTGATTGCCGGTCAACAACACGACGCCACCGGACAATTGCAGCGACAGGTTGTTGCGCCCAACGATACTTCCTTCATTGCGGGTTGCAAAGCTTGCGTCAGGCTGTCCGGTTGAGTGACCGTTCGCGTCAGGCGTCATGCCGAACGTTAATTTGGTCAGGCCAACCATTCTGGTCAAGCTGGGTGTAATCAGACAGAATGTCCCCTGACAATGTTGCGCCACGCATCACATTGATCTCGCCCACATAACCATTGTTCGACATGTACATCGCTGCGTGACTGCCAGCGAGGCGCCCGATCAGATCGAACGTCCGGACGGGATTATGATCTGATTGTTTTCGCCATCGACGCGGATGCCGGCGCCCCCTGCTCCTTGCGAAAGCAGGTCGGCGCGCTGGACCACAGTGTTGCCGCTGCCATAGACGTGCAGTCCCAATCCGAGCCTGGCCGTGTTGTATGTATTAGGCAGATAGGCGGTACGGTTAGCATTACGAGCGAAGAAGGGATTGTCGTTTACCAGATTCTGACCGTTGCCGTAGATCGAGTAACCGAAGGAATTGCGCCGATCGATGCTGTGGCCCATGTCCTGCAACGCGGCGAGCTCCGCCTCCATGAGGGAGGTATAATTCCGGTATTGCTGGTGGCTCATCAGGCTGTTCTTAAGCTCGCTATGCGAGACGAAGGGCAAGTCGTGCCGACCATCCTCGGTCATCACTCGCACCGGGATACCTGGCATGGCACGGGCCAGTACTTTACTCACATGCCGGCCTGCGAAATAGCCCTGATCGCGGCTCAGGTCGAAAACGTCGTCAGCTTGCGGGTTCGCGCAGCCGGTACAATAGATTGCCTATCCAGGCTTCGCTTGTTTGCCATTGTCATCGTGCAAATGGTCGGTCCAGGCATTTATCGATTCAGGGAAATACGGTGATGTCGCCTCAGGAGAAAATGGCGAATCTTTATAGTGAATGGTACTGGCAATTCCCAACTGATGGGCCAACTCATGAATCATAACGGGTACAAGACCGATCTTCGGCGTCGTCGGTAATTGCGACGGGATGTAGGCATCGGATGAGAACCCCATCTCGCCGATCTCAACCATGCCATGCGCGCCGTAGTGCAGTTCGCCCGGATCTTGACGCGTGAGTGCCGCCTGCACCTTGGTGCCGCCGTCGGGACAGAGGCCCATGCGGTGTAACCGTTAATCCCGCCGATGTTGACGATGGCCGGCGACTGACCCGGCGTGACGTTGATGATTTCAGCCCAATGCTGGATCGCCGCAAGCGAATGATCTATTTCCCATTGCGGCAAATTCCGCAATGAAGGCCGCGCGTCGCCTGCTCGGCAACAAAAAGGGCCGTCGCCGGTGCCGAATATCCGTGCCCGTATGAAGGGCACGCCGTTCGAATCCGTGACATCGTAACTTTCAACGGCCCTACTGGGCGAACCCAGCAACGCATTAACCGCAAGCACGATGGTCGTAATTGTCTTCGTCTTCATACTACACATTCTATTCGAGGCATCGATTGCAAGCGTGCTTTGCCGTCCAACTTCGAGCGCGTGGGCACGTCAACGCGCGAGCGGAGCGGCCCGTGATTGGTTACACATTGGCCGCGCGACTTCGCGGCCATAACCCAAACGGCAGCGCTTCAAGATGAAAGGAACGCTGTTTGCTCCGGGTCCTTGATGAAATTCAAATCCGCTCACGAAAGGCGCGTCATCGCCGTCGCTGATGCCTTTGATTCAACTTCCTTAACCTCAAACTCTGGCGCATCACGCTTGGCATTTACGCCCCGCTGAGCCGAGGCGCGCCGCGCCCGGATATCACCGCCTGATGTCTGCGGCGCCGGGATGATGTCGGTCATTTTCATGGTCCATGAGCAATGCGAGCTCCTTATTTTCTCTGATCGCGCGGCGATTCTGTATTGTGCAGGAGACAATCCCGACACAGCGGCGGCTGCACGCAACTGCCAAGCAACGGAGCAAAAGCCGGGCCAATCGCCTGACGCGTCCGCGCACGCAGCCGAGCTGAAGGCAGCATGCACGCGCGGTGGCCGTTGGGTGTGAAAGCAGGCACTACCACGTTCGGCGCCCTCCAATGTTGTCGCAAACTCGCCAATGCAAAGGAGCGCAATGAACGCGCGCGCCGAAAAATTGCAGCGCGTTCGTTACTCATCTTTGCTGGCGATTGCCGCAATCAGTTCAGGGCTTGAATGTGCCCGCAAAAGGCAGGCATGTTTATGCACTCATTATCATGAGCTTCGTCATGACATGCTTCAGGCCACATGTGAGCACTGGCGCGCGGGCCGGCCACGTCAAGATAGAGGGTGCGTGAGGCAAAGTGAACCTCCTCCGAATGAGTGGACACCTGTAGTAGGCTCATTGAGCCCGGAGGTGTTGAATGGAACGTCAACGTCGGTCATTTACCGAAGAATACAAGCGCCAGACCGTCGAGCTGGTGTTGTCG
>NZ_JBVAPG010000223.1:0-10262 GCF_055413685.1 Bradyrhizobium sp. LeoA1Lang
ACTGCTGATGCATTGCGATTGATGGCCTTGACACGAACCATCCCATGTGAGGTTCTGGCTGGCTGGTTACCCGCCTCGATACGCCGCCCTTCTCAGGCCGTCATCACCCAGATTCCGCCATAGCTCTACAGAACCCTTCATTTGCTGAGATCGAACCGGGAAACGCAGCGTCGCGCTCCGACCCCCGCCTTTCAAACAGTCTGAACACGAGCTTGTGAGTCTTCGCTCTTGACACATCCCGCGGCCCGGGATGTATATGAACTATACGGTTTAGTGTATTTCGGAGACCGAGAATGTCAACACTTTTGTGGTCGCTTGCAAAGGAAAATCCCTGGCCGGGGCTTGCGCTCGCATCCCTGAACCTGGTTGTTGCTCTGTCCCTCGTGGGCCTGAGCCTCCTGCTGGGCGTTACGATATCCTTGCTTGCGGGGTTGCATGCGTTCGCCGGCAGCCGGCCCTGGATCGCGCCGAAGGCACTTCTGCGCGGGAGCCGGGCGCAGTGAGCAGAACATCCGTCTTGTCAATGCGTGCGCGTGGTTCAGTCGAGACTCAAGCTCCAGTGTGGAGTTACTTTCTGTGGGTCGGCGGAGCGCTGCTCGTGCTACTCTTTGCAGCCAATTCCCTGCTGCCAGCGACCCCGCCGAGAAGGCTCATCGAACCTCATTCTACACTTCCACCGATTCGGATCGCCTCCGAGCTGGAGAGACCGAAAGCGGTCGTCATCGATACCAGCCAGCCTGGTTTCCTGCCGATTCTCCCCCACAGGGAGATTGGAGCCCCCTCGCGGCTCAGCTTCGAGGCAGCCGATGCTGTACGACAGCCGCCCGCGTCAATATCCGAGCAGGCCGATGCGAGTGACGGGAGCCCCGCAATCCGGGTCCGTGAAACGTTGGCGCAGTTCGGTCCGGGAGTTTCTGATCGAGCCGGCTCGAGCACGAGGTCAGTCAGGCTGACCTCGGAACCGCAGCGCAATTTCGCTCAGAGTCGCTCCGAGAAGCGGCCGCGACCTACTCGACATCCGAGTTTCAATAGCGCTCTCAAACGGTGCGCTTCGCTGAGCCACGCCAAAAGTTCGTGTCGATAGGCCGTCAGAGACCCTCGCCACACCGATAAGACCACCGGTCAGTTTTTCACCCACAGCCACTGGATACACCTCATGTCGAAGAAGCGATTGTTAGCGACTATCGTTTTGTCCGCCACGTTCGCTGTTGCGGGCGCGAGAGCCGATGTCACCCACACACCTTTGGACGCCACAAATAGAGGCGTAGCCGCACAAGGCGATACCGATGAGGCGGCGATGCGTCGCCTGCTCGAGCAATTTCGCAGAATAAAAATACCACTGAGTCAGGCGGTAGCGATTGCCGAGCGATTACATAACGGTTCAAGGCCCGTGGACGTTAGCTTTGAGATATCCGGTCCGGCCATTTATCGCGTGCGGACGGTAAGAAATGAGCGCATTTGGGAAAATGTCGTAGATGCGAACACCGGAAGCGTTACAGAAAAGGAAATCTTATCATCGCTGAAGGAGCTCGATCGAGAGTATCTAAGCAAAATCATTGCTCTGAAGACGGTTGAGCAAGAGCTGTCGGACGCCGTACGCATCGCCGAGAAAGCTGGAGCGGGAAGCGCTGTTGCCGGAGGTTTGATGAAGCAGGATGGAAAACTCAACTTCGTGGTCATCGTCGCCAGTGGCGATCGCTTGAAGGAAGTCATGCTCGAGCCGCCCCCAGTCCGCACGGAAAAGTCAGTTCACCATTAGGCGCCGTCGTACATGCGGTTCAGGGTCATGCAGCCAAGCGTCGCTCCTCCTCACCCCCCTCTTGATCACTGCCTGAAGCCCTCTTCAAGAAGCGAGCCAAGGCGGCCTTCCGTGAATCGCGGTCCAACGCATAGGCTCTGCCTGAACTCAACGCCATCAAGAAGGCCCTGAATGTAGCCCGAGATTGTGTCCGCAGCCATGATGAGCGCCGTGTCAAGCGTATGGATAAAGGCGCGCAAGGGGGACGACCAGCGGCGCCGCGATCGCTGCAATTTTTTTTGGCCGACCTCTTGAAACGACTTTCCGTTTTTCTAAGTCAATTTTCGCCGCAAGAGCGGTGTGCCGGGCGCCAGATCGGGCCCGGTGCGGGCGCCGGGCCGGGTATCTTCGGACCCCGTCTGAAACCCCTGTCCTGCGCTCCTTCGTACCCATCTTGCTCTATGGAGGACTTGGTTATGAGGACGACCTTCGACTTCGCGCCCCTGTGGCGCTCCACCATCGGCTTCGACCACCTGGCCAACCTCGTCGATAGCACAATGCGCCAGGCGACCGAGGATCACTATCCCCCGTACAACATCGAACGCTCCGGCGAGGACCACTACCGGATCTCGCTCGCCGTCGCCGGATTCGGAGCCGACGACATCACGCTGACCGCCGAGCAGAACGCGCTCACCATCGAGGGCAGGAAGCCTGAGAAGGCGGCCGGCGAGTATCTCTACCAGGGGATCGCCGCGCGTCCGTTCCGGCGCGTGTTCAACTTGGCCGATTACGTCCAGGTGAAAGAGGCCTCTTTCCGCGACGGACTGCTGATCATCGATCTCGTCCGCGAGGTGCCCGAAGCAATGAAGCCGCGCCGGATCCAGATCGCGGGCGGCGCGTCTCCTTCGCAGATCGAGCAGAAGAAGGCAGCCTGACGCCAGCCAAGGTTCGATGGCGGAACGCGGCGCGCGCAAGCGCAGCCGCGCTCCCTCCCCATGCAACAAAGGAGAACAACCATGGCAATTCGTGATCTCATTCCCTGGTCGCGGAATCAGGAACTTACGCCGACGCGCGGCAACTACGATCCATTCATGACGCTTCATCGCGAGATGAACCGCCTGTTCGACGATGCCTTTCGCGGCTTCGGCGGGACGAGTCTGTCGCCACTCATGGAAGGGCAATTCGGCTGGCCCAAGATCGAGCTCAGTGAGACCGATAAGGCACTGACCATCACGGCCGAACTGCCCGGCATGACGGAGAAGGACGTCCAGATCGAAATCGCTGGCGGTGTCCTGACCATCCGCGGCGAGAAGAAAGCCGAGCGCAGCGACGAAGGTAGGTACTTCACCGAGCGCGCCTACGGCGCCTTCGAGCGGCGGATCCCGCTGGAAGACGTGGAAGAAGACAAGGCCGAGGCGTCGTTCAAGAACGGCGTCCTGACCGTGTCGCTGCCGAAGTCGGAAAACCCGCGCGCGGGCGTCAAGCGTATCGCCATCAACACGAAGTAGCGACATCCGGGCGGCGGCCCCGCCGCCGTCCGGCACCAACTCGAACCCGTCCCGAAGAAAGGAGCGTAGGGAGGCAACCGATGAGCAACGCAAACACGAACACCAGCAATCTCAACCCCATCTTCCACCCGGCCGCGCACTATGCCTCGCCGGAGGACGTGCTGAAGGACGATGAGCTCTCCGTGCCGGAAAAACGGATCATCCTGTCGTCCTGGGCTTCCGACATGTTTGCAGTCGAATCCTGTCCTGCCCTGCGGGAGATTCCCGGCATGAGCCACACCATTCGACTGGCCGATATCCTCGCCGCGCTGCGGCGGCTGGACGACGACGACCCGCCCCGACCCGGCGGCGTCCCCATGCGGCTGCGGCGGCCTTGGGCCGCCGCGCAGCGGAGGTCCGTCTGATGTTCACACAAGCCGTTCTGACCATGATGCTCCTAGGCAATGCCGCGGCGGTATGGGCCGTCCCCTTCGTCGTCATGGTAAGAGGCGGGCAAGCGCGGTGAGCACCGAACAGTTGGCGTTAGTCGGCATGGTCCTAACGCCGATCGGCGCGCGAAGTGTCCGCGTTAGATGACTGCGGGGATCATGGTTCGACGCCGATTAACAGCCGCTCATTCGGTCAAATTACAACGCACGCCGTTGAGGCTCACTTGCAGGCCGGCTGAATCGTGCCTCATCTGCTGGATGGAAGCTCCCGTCAGGTGAGCATCGAAGGCCTCGCGTGAGGCATAGACTTCGTACAGCATGACCGTGTCGGCTTCCTCTTGCGGCACGAGGATCTCGAAAGCCAGAGTGCCAGGCTCGGCCGCCCTGCAACGAAGCGCGTGAGCGTTCAGGTGCTTGAGATATTCGGTCCGCTTACCGGCGGCGGTCTTGATGGTCGCCACGACTGCTAGTTTGGCCATGTGCTGATCTCCCGGTGTTCTGGTTCAGGTTTACGATTTCGCTGCCGCCATGCGGCGAGCTGCTTCTTCGCCCAGCTTTGTCACCACGTTGGCCGGGCGCAACATGACGACGAGATCGGTCATCTGGCCGGCCTCGTTGAACCGGACCGGCCGGATGCGGTGCGTTTGTGCGCAGGTTTGAGCTCTCGTTACCCATATATTCACTCTCCGTCAGTTGAAGGTTTGGCAGGAGAGCCGGCAAATCAGCGGGCGGCGGCGACCAGCTTCGCCGAAAACACCGCGTCAGGTCCGATAACGCGCGGCCGGTTTGGCGTTGCCGAAGCCTGCCGCCAGAACGCCGCGCGCCTTCTCGAAAGCGTCCCACGCCGCCACGTCGGGCACCGGTGGAATCGTGACCGGTTCCTTGCGATCGAAGCCGATCAACGCCGCATCCACGAGGTCTTCGACCTCCATGACATTGGGCACCTTGCCGGCATCGCCGCCGGCGCGCTCGTAGATTTCCGTGCGCGTAGCCGCGGGCAGCACGGCCTGCACATAGACACCCTTCGACGCAACTTCGGCTGCAAGGCCTTGCGACAGCGTCATCAGGTAGGATTTGGTCGCGGGGTAGATGCCACGGGAGTATTCGGGGAGCAGAGCCAGCACCGATGCGATGTTGATGATCGCGCCATGGCCGCGTTCGACCATGCCGCCGATGACGGCGGACGCGAGCAGCGTCGGCGCGACAACGTTCAGCCCCAGCAGATCGTCCATCTTGCTTGGGTCAGCGGTTGCGAAATCGCCGATCAACGCAGCACCCGCATTGTTGATGAGGATTTCGATGGGCGGATCGGAACGGAGGCGCTTGAGAACCGGTGCGAGTTGGGAGTGGTCGACCAGATCGGCCGTAATGACTTCGACCGCAATGCCATGTGCATTGCGCAGTTCGCCCGCGAGGGCGTTGAGCCGGTCGGTCGCGCGTGCGACGAGGACGAGGTCGTGGCCGCGTGCGGCGAGACGGCGTGCGTAGACCGCGCCGATGCCGCTCGAAGCGCCGGTGATGAGTGCGATCGTCATGGATGTTGTCCTGGTTAGGCTTCCGGCATCGCAATGCGCTGCCGGGGATCGGTGGTGAAAGATCGTCGAGGCGGCGCTGTCAGCCGCGCGTCCTCAAATGAAGCATCGGATGATGCTCTAATGACCGGCGCCGTTCTTCACGATCGCGTCTTCCGAGGTGATCGTCTCGATGTCGAGATCATCGGCGATCTGATAGAGCGACACGCCATAACCGCCGCTCGGGTCCATGACCGGGCCGTGCGCGATGACCTGTCCCTTGTCTAGCACGTCATCCAGGAACGCGCCGTGCTGCTTCATCCATGTCTTCTCGTCGGCGGTCATGGTCGCGAGAAAGTCGGCGCGCGGCGGGATGTACTTGCACAAATAGTACTTCATAGGTCGCTCCTCGGCGAAAGAGACAATTCAGCTTGCCCGGTGATCGCTCTGTTGGGAGATCAATCGGCCACGCCCTTCTGCTTGCGAAAACTCTTCTCGAAGGTCTTTTCAGGGACGAAGCGCCGCATCAGGCGGAGACGGCCCGCCATTGTTCCGGGCGTGTAGCGAATGCCCGGCTGCTTTTCGGTGGCGGCCTGCACCACCTTGTCCGCCACGGCCTCCACGGGGTCGCCGGCCGCGATGCCGTTGCGCCAGGTCGCGTTCATGGCCGCGCGTCCCTTGTCGTAGACGCTCAGGATCCGATCGGGCTTGTCGCCGTTCTCTTCCAGCGCGGTGCGGGTGAAGACCGGCTCGACCAGCGAGACACGAATGCCGAATGTCCGCAGCTCGTGATCGAGCGATTCGGAATAGCCTTCGACGGCGTGCTTGGTGGCGTTGTAGAGCGCCGTATATGGTCCGGGCAGGAAGCCGGCCACCGAACTGATGTTGATGATACGGCCCTGGCCCTGCCGGCGCACCGACCGGGATGCGTCCCCAGTGCGTCCCTGCTAGGTTTCACGAGGGGCCGCGAAAATCGTCTTCTTGGTTAAGGCATTGAGGTTAAAACAAAAAATGGTGCCCAGGGGCGGAATCGAACCACCGACACTGCGATTTTCAGTCGCATGCTCTACCAACTGAGCTACCTGGGCAGGTCGCGGGAGGGCCAAAAAGGCCGAGCGAGCGGGCGGGTTATAGTGGGGTGGAGGGGCGATGTCTACCCGGCTTCGCCTTTGGCTACGCCGGGCGCGGCCCCGCATCGCAGAGCCATCATGGGCGCGCCGCGTTATCCCCAACTTATTGGTAAGTCTGATCTATTCCTCCTCGGCCTGGTCGTCGCGGCCGGGGACGATGTAGGTGCCGGAGAGCCAGCGGTTGAGGTCGACGTCGCGGCAGCGGGCGGAACAGAAGGGGCGGAAGGCATGCTCGGCCGGCTTGCCGCAGATCGGGCACGGCCTGGACGGCGTCTTGGACGGTTTCTCCGCCTTCGCAGGCGCCTCCGCGGCGCCCGCCTGTCTTCGCTGTTCCGGCATTCAACCAACCGTAGCGGTGTTCAGCCAGCCGTATCGGATCGGAAACCCTTCGCCGCCGAGCAGCGTGACCGTTTCATAGAGCGGCAGGCCCACGACATTGCTGTAGGAACCGACCATCTTGACCACGAAGGAGCCGGCAATGCCCTGCACGGCATAGCCGCCGGCTTTGCTGCGCCATTCGCCCGAACCGATATAGGCCTGGATGTCATCCTCACTCAAACGCTTGAAACGCACGCGGGTTTCGACCAGGCGCTGGCGGAACGCTTCCCTCGGGGTCACGAGGCAAATCGCGGTGTAGACGCGGTGGTTGCGGCCCGACAGCAGGCGCAGGCACTGCGCGGCCTCGTCGACCAGCTCGGCCTTCGGCAGGATGCGGCGGCCGACCGCGACCACGGTGTCCGCGGCCAGAATGAAGGAGCCGCGGATGTCGTCGTCGAGCTGCACCGATTTCAGCGCCGCTTCGGCCTTGGCCCGCGCCAGGCGGTTGGCGCAGGCGCGCGGCAGCTCGCCCCGCCGCGGGGTCTCGTCGACATCGGCCGGACGCAGCGCGTCGGGCTCGATGCCGGCCTGGTTGAGCAGGGCCAGCCGCCGAGGCGAGCCGGAAGCAAGAACGAGTTTAGGACGGCCAAGCATGCAGGTTCTTGGAGGAAGCAGGATTGGGTGGGTAAGCGCGCGCGGAACCTATCGGAAGGGGCCTTCTTTCACAACCGTGGAACCCGGCTGCGAATCATTTCCATCAGGAGGATACAGGGCCCCATAAGCACAGCTCTTTGTCAGTGAAGCGACAAGGGGGCGTGGGCGGCGCGATGCGGCCTACGCCTGTGCGCGCGGAGGTGCCAGTTGATGTGCCCTCGCCCCTTGTGGGAGAGGGGCTGCTCAGGTGGTCGATACGGACTCTGTTGGGTGAGGGGTTGGCTCCGCGAGTGGTGGTCCCTCGATAGACCTGACCCTCACCCGGATTGCATTCCGCTTCGCTGCATGCAATCCGGCCTCTCCCTTGCAGGGAGAGGCGGGAGCAAGTGAGAATGGCGGGGCAATTGCCTGAAGCTACTCGTTTGTGGCGCCGGCTCTTGCAAAACGGCGGCGGATGCGGGTCAGGAGGCCGTCGCAGACTTCGCGATAGGCTTGGAGTTTCTGCTCGCGGTTGCCTTCGGTGCCGGTGGGGTCATGGGTCGGCCAGTATTCGACGTCGGCGGCAAGCGTGCGGGTCAATTCCAGCGCCTTGTGGTGGGCTTCCGGCGACAGCGTCACGATAAGGTCGAAATTGAGCCCTTCCCAATCCTCGAGCTCGTCGAAGGTGATCGGCTTGTGGGCGGAGATATCCTGGCCGAGCTCGGCCATCACGGCGACCGCGAACGGATCGAGCTCGCCCTTCTTCACGCCGGCCGAGCGCACATAGAGTCCTTGCGGAAACATCTGCTGCAACAGGCTCGCCGCCATCGGCGAGCGCACGCTGTTCTGGCCACATGCGAACAGCACGGCCTGCGGATTGCGCGCGGGCGGCGCCCCCATCGCTTAAGCTTTGTTGGATTGCGGCCGCGCGCGCCTCATGCGTCCTGCCCCTTCCAGTGGAGGACGCAGATCAGCGTGAACAGCCGCCGCGCGGTCTCGAAATCGATCCGCACCTTGCCCTTCAGCCGCTCCTGCAGCGTGCGCGAGCCCTCGTCATGGATGCCGCGGCGGCCCATGTCGATGGCCTCGATCTTGTCCGGCGTCGCGGTCCGGATCGCCTGGTAGTAGCTATCGCAGATCATGAAATAGTCCTTCACGATCCGCCTGAACGGCGTCAGCGACAACAGATGCGCCACCACCGGCGTGCCGTCTTCCCGCCTGATGTCGAACATCAGCCGGTTGCCGGTGATCGCGATGTGCAGCGTGTACGGCCCGGGCTCCGTGCCAACAGGCGCGAACAGGTTCTGCTCGATCAGGTCGTAGATCGCGATCGCGCGCTCATGCTCGATGTCCGGCCCGGAACGCCCGATCGATTCCTCGTCAAGCGTCACCGCGACGATGCGATTGTTGGGATCCTCCTCAGTGGGCGGCTTGTTCATGAGAGGTTGAGGCGCAGTCCGACGGAACGGGAATGGGCGTCCAGCCCCTCGGCCTTGCCGAGAGTCATCGCGGCCGGCCCCAGCGCGCGCAACTGGTCGGGGCCGCATTTGAGGATCGAGGTCCGCTTCATGAAGTCGAGCACGCCGAGGCCGGAGGAGAACCGCGCCGAGCGCGCGGTCGGCAGCACATGGTTGGAGCCGCCGACATAATCGCCGATCGCTTCCGGCGTATGCGGGCCCAAGAAGATCGCGCCGGCGTTGCGGACCTTGGCCGCGAACGCTTCGGCATCCGCTGCCATGACTTCCAGATGCTCGGCCGCGATCGCATTCGCGAGCGCCACCGCATCGTCGAGATTTTTCACCAGGATGATCGCGCCGAAATCATTCCAGGAGGCGCGTGCGATTTCTGCGCGCGGCAGGGTGACGAGCTGCGCTTCCACCGCGCGCTCGACATCGGCGGCGAGCCGCGCGCTGTCGGTGATCAGGATCGATTGCGCGCTCGCGTCATGCTCGGCCTGCGCCAGGAGATCCGCGGCAATCCAGTCGGCATTGGAGGTCGCGTCGGCGATCACGAGCACTTCGGAAGGACCCGCGATCATGTCGATGCCGACCTTGCCGAACACCAGCCGCTTGGCGGCGGCCACATAGGCGTTGCCGGGGCCGACGATTTTTGCAACGGGCGCGATCGTGGCCGTGCCATAGGCAAGCGCCGCCACCGCCTGCGCGCCGCCGACGCGATAGATCTCGGAGACGCCGCCGAGCTGAGCGGCCGCCAGCACCAGCGGGTTGAGCTTACCGTCGGGCGCCGGCACCACCATCACCACGCGCGGCACACCGGCGACCCTCGCCGGCACCGCATTCATCAGCACCGAGGACGGGTAGGCCGCGGTGCCGCCGGGGACATAGAGCCCGACCGCTTCGACCGCGCTCCAGCGCCAGCCGAGCTCGACGCCGAGCGGGTCGACAAAGCGCTCGTCCTTCGGCATCTGGCGCTGATGGAACGTCTCGATGCGGTCGCGGGCGAGCTTGAGCGCGTCGACCGTGGCGGCTTCGCAGGTCGTCACGGCGGTATCGATCTCCGCCGCGGTGACGCGCAGGCCGGAGGCGTCGAGCTCGAGCCGGTCGAACTTACGGGTCGCCTCGATCAGTGCGGCATCGCCCCGCGCCACCACGTCGTCGACGATCGCGCGCGTCGCGCGCTCGACATCGGCCGAAACTTCGCGCTTGGCGGCAAGGAAGGCGGCAAAGCGCTGCTCAAAATCGGCACTGCTTCGGTCCAGGCGGAGGGGCATGGGGCGTTCTTGTGATTGAGATCAGGGTCCCTGCTCAATGGCGCGGCGGATAGGGGCCGTCAACCCTCGATGGCCGACAAAGGAGCCGGGCGGTAGGGTGGGGGCAGCCGGGCCTGCCCCCCCACAAAACGCGGGGGGGGGATTGGGGGGACCCGGGCCGTTGGCCCCCCAACCGCACATTTACCCGGGCGCCACCGAAAAACACCCCCCCCGGGGGGGGGCGCGGGGGGCGGGGCCGCGAGAGAGGGACAGCGGCGGGGGGGGG
>NZ_JBVAPG010000224.1:0-10115 GCF_055413685.1 Bradyrhizobium sp. LeoA1Lang
TTCATGGCCTATCTGGCCAAGCGCCGTCCAAACTGGACGATCTTGCTTGTGACCGTCCTCGCCGTCATCGTCGACCGGCTCCAAACCCGCAGGCCGCGTCTCCGAGCCAAAATCCGCCCGGCATTCGCCTGGGCCCTGTAATCGGGGCGGAAAAAATCTTGCCCAGTCTCGAAGCGTAACCCGGGACCGCTCGTAAACGCGGACGCAGGCGTCCCGGGTTACGCTGACGCTCCACCCGGGCTACGGATCGTTATCTTTCAACCCGGCATCGCTCGCATGCGCGGCGCATCCGGCGGAGCGATGCCGAGCATGGCGCGGCGGTCGGCGACGGCGTGGTGGAGCTGGTCGAGCGCGAGCCCGATCGCGGAGAGGTCGCCTTCCTCGATGGCGCCGTCGTCGCAGCAGTCGAGCGCTTCGCGCAGCACGCCATCGGCCTCGCCTTGCATCTTCTCGAGCGCTTCCGGCGTCTCCGCCTGCCGCACCTTGGTGATCAATTCGAGCAGGCTGTCGCGATGATCCAGATAGCGGTCGCGCTCGTTGCGGCGCCAGGCATGCCGCAGCCAGGCGCCGACCGATCCCAGGCCTGACAGGCCCAGAATCGCGAACCAGATGTAGTCGCTGTATTTGTCCATGAAGGTGCGCTCGGTGCCGTCGATATAGGCGGCTGCACCCGGATGTGCCGGCAGTGCTGCGTCCTTGTCGGTGTCGGGCTTCTCGATGTTCGCGGCCGCCGGCACGTCGCGCGCCAGCTGCTGGCGCACGTTGAAGAGCTGGCGGACGAAAGCGCCGATCGCGGTGTCCGAGAATGAATGCAGCGCGACGATGAGATGGTCGACGCTGACGGTCTCGACCTTGTCGTCGGGCCAGGCCGGCGAGGATGAAAAGATGCTTCCCGCGATCTCCGCCGATTCATAGAGCGGGTGCTTCGCGGCGATTGCCTCGGAAACGTCGATCGGCAGGAACTTCGGCTGGCCGCGTGCGGCCGCCGTCGCGGCGATTGCGCCCGCGGTGATCTTGCTGTCGAGCGGGCCGACCGCCATGTAGGCGTCGAGCGTCATATCGCGCGCCATTTCGGCGGTCTGGTTGATGGCGAATTGCGTCACCGCGACTTTGTCGGGATTGACGCCGGACTCGCGCAGGATCACGCGCAGCAGCGTGACATTGGCGTCCGTCCGTCCGATCACGCCGATGCGATGGCCGTCGAGATCGTCGAGGCTCTTGATCTTTGGCGTCGGCGGTCGCCTCGATCCCTTCGCGCGCAGGCCGGAAGGCGCCCACAGCACCACGACATTCTTGCGCAGGATCGCGACCGCATCGGCGTTGGCGGGCAGATTGAGGTCGGCGCGCGCCACCGCCATGTCCGCTTTCGAGCTGGTCAATGCCGCGATGCTTTCCGCGGCGTTCTCCGTCACTACCGTCGACAGGCGCACCGGGCTCTGATCGCGGGCGAAGGTCTGCGCCAGCGCCTGGATCAGCTTCTGGTCGTCGCTGCCGGGAGGGGCGACCGCGATCGTCAGCGTAACGGGCCGCACGAAATAATAGAGCGTGCTGGCGGCAACGCCGAACAGGAGGAGGCCGGCCGCGAGGATCAGCAGCGAATAGTTTTTTCGCTTCCGCCGCGGGCGCTTTGGAGCCGGATCTTCGCGCGTCTCTGACATCGTTCTGTCATGTTAGCCGAAAAAGCGTGTGAGCTGCCCGAAAAACCTTCCTTACAGATCGATGACGTCATACGCCTGAAATATCAATGTCAGAACTTCTGACCCGAAGAATCATTAACGCTTCGGGTTTTCGAGATGCGGATATTAGTTGCAACCGACGCCTGGCATCCGCAGGTCAATGGCGTGGTGCGCACGCTGACGTCACTGCAGCGTAGCGCGGCAGGGCTCGGCGCCGAGATCACTTTCCTGACACCGGAAGGGTTTCCGTCCCTGGGCGTGCCGACCTATCCGGGGCTCCGCATGGCGCTGCCGAACCGGCGCGAGGTCGCACGGCGGATCGAGGCGGCGGAGCCGGAGGCGATCCATATCGCGACCGAAGGCCCGATCGGCTGGGCGGTGCGCGGCTATTGCCTGCGCCACAAGCTTGCTTTCACGACCTCCTACACGACGCGCTTTCCGGAATATGTGTCGGTCCGCACGGGGCTTCCGGCCAGCGTAGGCTACTGGCTCCTGCGTCGCTTCCATGCGGCTGGCGCCATGACGATGGTCGCGACAGTCTCGCTCCGACAGGAACTGGCCGAACGCGGTTTTCGCAAGCTCGGCTTCTGGACGCGCGGCGTCGATACCGAATTGTTCAATCCCGATCATCCGGCCAAGCTCGACCTGCCGCGGCCGATCTTCATGGCCATGGGCCGCGTGGCGGTGGAGAAGAATCTCGAAGCGTTTCTGTCGCTGGATCTGCCAGGCACCAAGGTCGTGGTCGGCGACGGCCCGCAGCGAGCGGAACTCGAGCGCAAATATCCGAACGTCGTCTTCCTCGGCGAGAAGACCGGGCAGGACCTCACCTCGCATCTCGCTGCAGCCGACGTGTTCGTGTTCCCGAGTCTCACCGACACCTTCGGCGTGGTTCAGCTTGAAGCGTTGGCCTGCGGCACGCCGGTTGCGGCGTTTCCCGTCACCGGCCCCAAGGACGTGATCTCGGATCATCCGATCGGCGCCATCGATGACGATCTGCGCAGCGCGTGCCTGCGTGCGCTCACGATGTCGCGAGAGGCGTGCCGGAACTTCGCGCTGCAGCGTTCCTGGGAGAACAGTGCGCGGCAATTCATCGGCAATCTCTCGGCGTTGCTGCCGAGCAGGGTGTTGCGTCCGGCCCGGCGCGTCGCCGGCCGGAGCGCGGTGCAAGGTTAATCGAAGCATGATCCGGAAAAGTGGGAACCGGTTTTCCGAAGAGATCATGCTTAAACAAGAGGAGAGAGCGGGATGAAGAGTCACCCCGCTCTAGAACTAGAAGGCGTATCTTCGATGGCAGACAACATCATCAAACTCGACGGAAGCAGCCAGTTGGATTTTGATCGCGAGACGGTCGAGCAGGCTTATGACCGCTGGGCTCCGGTCTACGATCTCGTGTTCGGCGGCGTGTTCAAGAAGGGCCGGGCCGCGGCGATCCAGGCCACCAACAAGATTGGCGGCCGTGTGCTCGAGGTCGGTGTCGGCACCGGCATTTCGCTGCCGCTTTACGCGCCGCATGTCCGCATCTTCGGTACCGATATTTCGGAAGCGATGCTCGACAAGGCGAAGAAGCGCGTTGCCGAGCTCGGCCTGAAGAATATCGAGGGGCTCGCGGTGATGGACGCCGAGAAGCTCGAATTCCCCGACAACTCGTTCGACGTGGTGATGGCGCAATATGTCGTCACCGCCGTGCCGAATCCGGAAGCCGCGCTCGATGAATTCGCACGCGTGCTGCGCCCGGGCGGTGAGCTCATCATCCTGACCCGCGTCAGCGCCGATGCCGGCGTGCGCCGCTTCATCGAGCAGAAGCTGCAGCCGGTCGTGCGTCCGCTCGGCTTCCGCACCGCCGAGTTCTCCTGGTCGCGCTACACCAAGTGGCTTGCCGGCGCCAAGGGCGTGGAGCTGGCGGAGCGCCGCCTGATCCCGCCGCTCGGACATTTCTCGCTGGTCCGCTTCCGCAAGGCTGAGGTGGCTAAAGCCGCGTAGGCTTGCCCGACCCTCATGGTGAGGTGAGGAGGCGCGCAGCGCCGTCTCGAACCATGAGGCCCCGCTGGTGGCCTCATCCTTCGAGACGCGCGTTCCGCGCTCCTCAGGATGAGGGGATAGGGTCTCACACCCGTTGCTCCGTTGGCTCCGTTGCGTCACCGCGTCGCTGCACACTGTCATATGTCATTATGATGATGTCACACGCCGTACATCGAATCTCTGTAAGCACGTCCCGAAATCCTCTTGGGGGAAAGAATGTTCAAGAATTTTCTGCAGGAACTGCGTACCCAGCGCTGGGATGACCACCGCTACTATCATCACAGCCGAATCAATCAGAGCCTGCACTTCGTCAGCGCCCTGAGCTTCCTGTTCGCCTATGTGATGCTGTTCTTCGATCCGGCGATCTCGGCGCTGGTCGGCTGGCTGGTCTCGATGACCTCGCGCCAGGCCGGTCATTTCTTCTTTGAGCCGCGGGGCTACGACCACATCAACCAGGCCACTCATGAGCACAAGGAAGAGATCAAGGTCGGCTACAACCTGCAGCGCAAGGTCGTGCTGATGGCGATCTGGGCCCTGTCGCCGCTGGTGCTCTTCGCCGATCCGACCCTGTTCGGCCTGTTCACGCCCTGGGAGACGGTGTTCGACTTTACCCGTCAGGTCGCCAAGATCTGGCTCGCGGTCGGCATCGGCGGACTGCTCTTCCGCACCGTGCACCTGTTCTTCATCCGCGACATCGAGACGGGCCTGGTCTGGATGACCAAGATCGTCACCGACCCCTTCCACGACCTGATGCTCTATCACAAGGCGCCGCTCGCGCTCCTGAAGGGCGAGCTGATCGATCCCGGCCTCCACTTGGCCGGCGAGTTGGAAGAGAAGCACGCCTGAGCGTGCTGCCGACAACAAATTGACTTCGCTGTGTTCACTTACGTCATGCCCGGGCTCGTCCCGGGCATCCTTGTCTCAGGCCCTGTCACTGGCACCGTCATTCCGGGGCGCGCGCAGCGCGAACCCGGAATCCATCTGGCGGCAGGCGCAGGCGGCGCAATGGATTCCGGGCTCGATGCTTTCGCATCGCCCCGGAATGACAAGAGATGGGGGAGAGAAAGGCGCCTAGCGCGCGAACTTCCTAGCGAGCATTTCCTTCAGGATCTGCCGCTTGATGTCCTTGTTAGTGACGCCGGGCTTCTGCCACCACCAGCCGTCGCGCTTCATCTTCTCGCCGGCGGCGACGAAGCGGTCGGCGACTTCGGTGAAATCGGCGTCGCTGGTGTTCAGGCCGAAGATCAGACGCCCGGTGCCGACCCAGCTCAGCGCCAGCCCTTCGGCCCGCAGGTAATGTTGCAGCATCCAATTGTAGCGCGACGGCTCGGTATAATGGACCATCCAGATCGACGAGAGATTGGAGACGCGGACCGGGAGCTCCGCTGCGGTCAGCCGGTCGTTGAGCTGCTTGGCGCGGCTGTTCCAGGTCTCGTCCAGCCCGTTATAGACCGAACGGAAATTCGGGCTGGCGAGCCGGCTCAGGAATTCGTCCATCGCCGTCATCACGTAGGGGTGCGAATTGAAGGTGCCGCGGGCGAAGCAGACGTCGGCGGGCTTGTCGTCGCGGAAGCGCCGCATCAGATCCTTGCGGCCGCAGACCACGCCGACCGGCAGGCCGCCGGCCAGGCTCTTGCCATAGGTCACCATGTCGGCGCGGACGCCGAAATATTCCTGGGCGCCGCCGGCGGCGATACGGAAGCCGACGAACACTTCGTCGAAGATCAGGACGATGCCGCGCTCGGTGCAGACCTCGCGCAGCTTCTTCAGCCATTCGGCATAGGCGGCGCGGTCGTACCTGCCGCTGCGGGAACTGTCGACGAGGGCGGAATCGCCGGGCGCGTTGGAATTCGGATGCAGCGCCTGCAATGGATTGACGAGCACGCAGGCGATGTCGCGCCGCGTGCGCAACACGTGCAGGGTCTTTTCCGACATGTCGGCCAGCGTATAGGTCTCGTGCGGCGAGACCGGGTTGCCGACGCCGGGCTGCACGTCACCCCACCAGCCGTGATAGGAGCCGGCGAAGCGGACGAGATGCGTGCGGCGGGTGTGGTAGCGCGCCAGCCGCACCGCCTGCATCACCGCTTCCGTGCCGGACATATGGAACGAGACCTCGTCGAGGCCCGAGATCGCGCAGAGCCGTTTGACGTTGTCGATGATCACAGGATGGTAGGGGCCGAGCACCGGGCCGAGCGCATGCGCGCGCTTCTCACCCTCGGCGATGCATTCCTTGTAGAAGTCATTGCCGAAGATGTTGACGCCGTAGGAGCCGGTGAGGTCGTAGGACACGTTGCCGTCGACATCGGTGACGGTGACGCCCGAGGACGACTGCACGAAGGAGCTGGTGTTGAGATGCTCGCGCACCAGCCGGCTGAACTGGAACGGCACGCGGTAACTCTCGGTGAACTGCAGGTCGGAGATGTGCTGCGCGGCCTCCGCCGTCATCTGCCGTCCCTTGGCATAGCGCTGGGCGTAGAGGCCGGCGAGGCGGAAGAAGCCGTCCTGCCGCTGCATCGCAATCTCGCGCGGCGCGCCGTCGACCGCGAAGAATTTGTCGATATCGAATTCGTAGTGGGGTACCAGCCGCGCGACCATCTTGGACATTTTGGAATGTCCGGTCAGCGAGCGATGCTTGGCGCGCGACAGCGCCAGGCGGGCCTGAATCTTGGGGAAAGCTGCAGCGGCGCCGGCAATCGCGGCGGCGGACAGCGAGAGAATCGGAAGGGATGTTTCCATGCCAGAAGCGCTAACGTCGCCAGCTAACAGATTCATGACAGTCCGAGGCCTGATTTCGTCGATAACCCAGCAGGAGGACCTGAATTTCCTGCTGACCAACCGCATCCCCCGGGCGGCCGTGACCCGCTTCATGGGCTGGTTCTCCAAGATCGAGAACCCGGTGGTGCGCGACCTCTCGATCGCCTGCTGGCGGCTGTTCTCCGACCTCGATTTGTCGGAGGCCAAGAAGACCGAATTCAAGAGCCTGCACGACTGTTTCACCCGGGAGCTGCGGCCCGGGTTGCGGCCGTTCGATCCGGACCCCGCCGTCATCGCCAGCCCGTCGGACGCTATCATCGGCGCGCATGGACGGATCGAGGACACCAAGCTGTTCCAGATCAAGGGCGCGCCCTATGCGCTCCTCGACCTGCTCGGCGATCCCGCTTTGGTCGAGCAGCACCGCAACGGCCGCTTCGTCACCTTGCGGCTGACCTCGAGCATGTATCACCGGTTCCATGCGCCCGCGGACTGTCGCATCGAGAAGGTCACCTTCATCCACGGCGACGTCTGGAACGTCAACCCGATCGCGCTGAAGCGGGTCGAGCGGCTGTTCTGCAAGAACGAGCGCGCGGTGCTTGAGGCCCGCCTCTCCACCGGCGAGCCGCTGACGCTGGTGCCGGTCGCCGCGATCCTGGTCGCGAGCATCCGCCTGCATTTCCTCGATCGCACGCTGAATGCGCAGACCAAGGGCCCGGTCACGTTCCCCTGCGATGCCAGCGCGCACAAGGGCGACGAGCTCGGCTGGTTCGAGCACGGCTCCACCATCATCGTGCTCGCCCCTGATCATTTCGAATTTTGCGATAACGTTACCGACGGCGCCCGCATCCGCGCCGGCGAACCGCTGCTCAGAAAACCTTCGGCGTAGATGAGCGCAGGCTGCTCCCCTCGTCATTGCGAGCGGAGCGAAGCAATCCATGCCGCCGCTCGCGGAAACGTGGATTGCTTCGTCGCTGTCGCTCCTCGCAATGACGGAGAATCCAATCTCGATTTTGCCGCCGGAAGCTCCTATATGCTGCCGACACGATTCGGCATTCGGGCAATTCGGGAGCAAAGATGGCACGGGCGCCTGTTCTGGCGGCGGGAGGCATTGTGCTGCGGCGGCAAGCGACGCCGCTGATCGCGGTCGTGCGCCTGCGCAAGCGGAACGAGTGGGTGCTGCCCAAAGGCAAGCTCGACGACGGCGAGACGCCGCGCGCGGCCGCCGAGCGCGAGGTGCTGGAAGAGACCGGGCACGAGGTGTCCGTGCACGAATTCCTTGGCACGTTGGTCTACGATTCCGGCGGCCGTTGCAAGGTCGTGCATTACTGGCGCATGGAAGCGGGCGACGAGCAGGCCTACGAATTGATGTATGACATCAAGGCGGTCGACTGGCTGCCGCTCGACGAAGCTCTCGAGCGGCTGTCGCGCGATCATGAGCGCGCGTTCCTCGAGAATGTCGGTCCGATCGCGCTGAAGGCTGCAGCCCTCAGCGGAGCCTCGCGGCAAAAGGCGGCCAAGCCGGCAACGCGGCGGCCGCGTCGTACGGTCACGCCGCCGCCTTCGGTCAGCGAACCGACAACTGTGCCCGAGCCCGCGCAGCTCGATGCGCCCGTCGCGCAGGAGGAGCCGCTGTCTACCACCGAGGCGGCGGAGCCTGCGCTGTCACCTGCCGCGGCGGAGGCCGAGCTCCCGCCGTCATTTGCGCCTGATATCGAGCCCGTCGTCATCGAAGCCCACCGTCCGCGCAGGAATTTCATCGATCGCGTCAGGGACTGGCTCCGCCGCGCCGCCTGAGCGCGCAAAAACTCTCTCTACACGAACTGTGCCGTAGCCCGGGTGGAGCGACAGCGTAACCCGGGGACCGCTCGTACGTTGACGCAGATGGCCCGGGTTACGCGTTCGCTTCACCCGGGCTACGAGTTCCGAGCGGAATTTCAATGGCCGCGCCGTTCTCTCCTGCCGTCTCTCAATGGAAATTGCCGTCGTGGTTGCACCGTTGGTCGGTTCAGCAATCCGGGGCGTTGCACGCCGGGTGCTCCCTGCCTGAATCCGCCGCGCTGCGGCTGTCCCTCGCGGATCGACGGCGGTTGCCCAACTCGCTGCGGCGCGCGTGACGGCTGTCCCCCCTGCTGCGGAGCTCCTTGCTGTCCGCTACGCGGCAAAATGGCGCCGCCGGGCTGACCGGGCAGTACGTGCTGGTCGCCGCGCGACGGCCGCGCCTGCTGCGGCGAGCCCGGTCGCTGCTGCAAGCCCTGCCGGCCAGGCCCGCCGGGTTGCTGCTGGCCCGGCAACATATTCTGCCGCTGCGGACCCGGCCGGAACGGCTGGCCGCGGTTCGGATAGGGTACGCCGGGATTGGCGCGGCGGAACGCGCGCTGCTCGTTGACGAGTTGCCGCCCGAAATTCTGCGTGGTCTGGAGCTGGCGAACGAAGCCGCGGTCGCGCTGGATCTGCAGCGCCGACATCGTCAGCGGCACCGCGGCGAAGCGCGCACCACCAGCTCCGTCGGGCCGGATCGTGAAACCGCTGGCCCCGCGCGTCAGCGTGCCGAGTTGCGCACCGCCGCGGTCATTGATCTCGATCCGGCCAACGCGGCCGTCGGCGTCCGGATAGAGTTTGATGGCGACGTTGTTGGACGTCGCGGTCACGCCCTCGGGCACCTCGACCAGGCCGGTGGTGCCGCGAATGCCGAGCGTCGCGGTCGGCGTCGATATCCGCATGTCGCCGGTCTTGGCGACGCCAGCGGCAACGAAGGCGAGCGTGCCCTTGGCGACGTCGAACATCCCGGCATTCTGCTTGCCGCCTTCGTCATAGACATAGCGGTCGATCGTGATCCTGGCGCTCGCCGACAGCTTGAACGTCGTGGCATCGTTGAAGGTGATGCCGAGCGTCGACTTGGCCTGTGTCTCCACGACGTCGCCGGCAAAGATGTCGTCCCTGATCTGCAGTGCCGTTGTCGCGTTACTGCGCGTGACGCTGGCGCTGCCGGTGAGATCGGCGACATTGCCGATCGGCTCGGCGGCGGGTTGCTGCGCATCTGGCGCCGGCGCGGCAGGAGCCTGTGTTGCCGGCGCCAGCGCAGGAGCAGGGACGGGCTGCGTCTGCGCGAGCTGCGTCGAATCGGCTGCGGCGGCTGGCATGTGCACCGTGCCGCCCAACAACAAGCCGATCGCAAACAGGAGTGCGAGAGAAAACCGGTGCGGCGTCACAAGAGATTCCCGGAGAGACCACAGGCGAGGGCAGCGATATCAGCCGCGCGGGGCTGAACGCCGGATGAATGGGAGCGCCATCTCTCAGCCGTCATTGCGAGCGCAGCGAAGCAATCCATGCTTCCACATGCGCGGAGGGATGGATTGCTTCGCTGCGCTCGCAATGACGATGGAGACAGTCTCTCAGCTCACGCGCTTCCAGGTCTGGCCGCCGCAGAACATGCTGCCGAAGGCGCAGCCCTGGACGCGCAGACTCGTTCTCGTTTTCGGGCGGCGGCCATTCGATCCACCCTGCGTTACCTCTCTCCGGACTCTCGCATTCACTGCCGCGGAGGTGCCGTCGCGAACTTGGTTGGAATTTGTCCGTCGCGAGTCTCCGGTGAACGGATGATATCTGCTCAGGCGGCAAGATCAACCGGCTGAGCAATGGGCTTGCTGGCGAGGGTCTGCCAGCCGT
>NZ_JBVAPG010000225.1:0-10098 GCF_055413685.1 Bradyrhizobium sp. LeoA1Lang
CGTCCTAATCTTCGTCACGGTCATGGCGGGTCCAAGCTCCTCTATGAGCGGTGATCTTCGCAATCACCGGACTTACCATGACCGCTTCAGCCTCTCAGCTTTTGCAGAACCTTCCGCACACTACCTGTTTCCCTGAAGACTCAAGACCAATGGACGCTCGACGCGGGACTTCTCTACAATGTCGAAGGGCGGGGTCAGTCATCCGTCGGTGGGAAGCTGGGGCTTGGGGCGAAGTTCTGATCGTGCTGCCGGATCACGCGGCCCGGTACCCACTTCGCTCGAAAACGCTCTAACTAACCCGCCCTCGCCGCACGCCGCAGCGATTGCGGCGGCTGGCCGAAGGCGCGGATGAAGGCGCGGCGCATCCGCTCGGGATCGCGAAAGCCGGTCGCCTCTGCGACGCGCTCGATGGCCTCGACGGAGGACTGCACGCGCTGCCGCGCCACCTCGATGCGCAGGCGTTCCACCGCTTTCGATGGCGTCGTGCCGGTCTCCGCGACGAAGGCGCGGGTGAAGTGGCGCGAGCTCATGCCGGCCTTCTCCGCCAAGTCCTCGACCGTCAGCGGCGCATCGAGATGCTCGCGCGCCCAGGCGAGCAACGGGCCGAAGCGGCCGTTTGAAGCCTTCAACTCCAATAGCGAGGAGAATTGCGACTGGCCGCCGCTGCGGCGGTGATAGAGCACGAGATGCCGCGCGGTCTTTTGCGCGATCTCCTCGCCATAGTCCTCGGTGATCATCGCCAGCGCCAGGTCGATCCCGGCGCTGATCCCGGCCGAAGTCCAGATGTTGTCGTCGCGTGTGAAGATGCGATCCGGCTCGAGCTTCACTTTCGGATAGGCGGAAACGAAATGCTTGGTCCGCTGCCAATGCGTGGTGGCGCGGCGGCCGTCGAGCAGGCCGGCTTCGGCGAGGATATAGGCGCCCGAGCAGACGCTCGCGATGCGGACACCGCGCTTGGCCAGCATGCGCACGAACGCCAGAGTCTTTGCGCACCTCGCCGCCGTACGCACCCCCTCGCCGCCCGCGACGATCAGGGTCGTGATCGCCGCTGACGGTCGCAGCCCTCGCGCGAACATCTCAGCGCCCGAGGACGAGCGCACAGGTCCTGGCGTCACCGCGATCACCTTCAACGCGGGCGGATTGTCGGCAGAGCGCGCGGCGATCTCGAAGGCCGAGATCGGGCCGGCGGCATCCAGCAATTGAAACTCAGGGAAGATGAGCACGCCGATCATCAGACCTTCTCCTATCGGTCTCCAAAACGGAGGATTGTCCTGAAATGAGGGAATTATGCCATTTTGGACATGAGGCCGCCATGTCATTGTGTCGCGGTCAACCGATATTGAGGTCCTCCCATGTCCACCCCGCTACAGATCGGACTTCTGGTGTTTCCAAAGGTGACGCAGCTCGACCTTACCGGTCCGCTGCAGGTGTTCTCCTCCGTGCCCGGGGCCAAAGTGCATCTGGTGTGGAAACGGATCGAGCCGGTGCCGAGCGATACCGCGCTGGCGCTGATGCCGACGGTCAGCTTTGCCGACTGTCCGCAACTCGACGTGATCTGCGTCCCCGGCGGCATGGGAGCCGACGACATGACAAACGATGAGGAGATGCTCGCCTTCCTGCGCAAGCAGGCGGAGGGCGCGAAGTACATCACCTCGGTCTGCACGGGCTCGCTGGTGCTCGGCGCCGCCGGTCTGCTCAAAGGTTATCGCGCCGCGACGCACTGGTCGGCGATCGATTTCCTTGGCGCGTTCGGCGCGATCCCGGCGCGAACGCGGGTCTGCATCGACCGCAACCGCATCACCGGCGGCGGCGTCACCGCCGGCATCGATTTCGCGCTGACACTGGTGTCGGAGCTGGTCGACCGCAGGACGGCGGAAGCCATCCAGCTTCGGCTCGAATACAATCCGAAGCCGCCGTTCAACGCCGGCTCGCCGGACACTGCGCCGGCCGAAATCCTCGCCTTCATGAAAGAGAAGATGGCATCGTCACAGGCGCGCCGCGGCGAGATGATCGCCCGCGCCGCGGCACGGCTCGCATAAATTTCAACGCAAAGAAAAAGGCCGCCAGGTTTCCCGGGCGGCCTTTCCTGTCTTACGGTGGCCTCACATTAACGGGCGATTTCAGGACGTCTGCACCGGGGGCCTATGTCCCGGCCGCATCCCACTCGAAGGCCGCTGCTCATCGGGGCAGTCGCGATTCTGGAGCCCGATCCGACGCGGTGGTCATCCACCTCCGTAAGATGACCGTATTGAGCTCCAATCCCGCGTGACGCGCAAGAAGGCCGTACTGCCCGTCCCCGCTGTTACCGTTGTTCACAGGCGCGCGTGCGCTGCACGCGCAAATTGCGCGCTCGCACAACGCACGAATGAGGTTGATTCAGCCTGCGGGCGTCCAGGGCTGGTAGTCGCCGGTCGCCTTTGGGCGGCGGCCGCTCGCCAGCGTCGAGCCGGATGGACGATACGCCGCCGGCGTGCCCGTCATGTTCGGCACATGCGGCTTTTCCCATTCCCGCGGCGTGTATTTCTCTTCGGTCGGCGGCATGTCGACCACGTGATGCAGCCAGCCGTGCCATGACGGCGGCACCCGCGAGGCTTCGGCGTAGCCGTTATAGATCACCCAGCGGCGCTCGAAATGCAGCACCGGATCGATCTTGCCGCCACGGGTGCGATAGTAGCGATTGCCCTGCTCGTCCGTACCGACGAGTTCGCCGAACCGCCAAGTCCAGAGCTGCGTGCCAAAGGTCTGGCCGTTCCACCACGTGAAGATTTTGAGCAGGAATTGTTTCATGAAGCGCCGGCCGGTTCGGGATCGTTGGGCTGTGATGCCATCCGCGGATCGAATTGTCCAGATTGCCGTACGTGTTGTGCCCCAGGGCGGAACAACACGGTGTAGTGTTGGCGGCCAATTGTCGCGGAATTTGGTCTAACCCGTTCATTCGCCATACAGTTCCTATCTGAGAGGTTGAGGCCCCGCGCAGCAAGGTGGCGCGAGGCTCGGGAACACCGGCCCCTGGAAAGGGTTGGGTCATGTCCCGCAGATGGAGTCCCAATGATGATCAATCTCAAGATTTTAGGCACCGCCGCGGCGCTCGCGCTGGCGCTGCCGCTCGTGGTGCCGAGCGAAGGTTTTGCGCAGGGTACCAAGTTCTCGGCCGGGCGGGTCGGCGGCGGCGGAGCGGCGATTGGAGGCGGTGGAGGTGGATTCCGCGGAGGCGGCTTTGCCGGTGGAGGCGGCGGCTTCCGGGGCGGCGGCCTTGCCGGTGGCGGCGGTGGCTTCCGAGGCGGCAGCTTTGCCGGCGGTGGCGGTGGCTACCGAGGCGGCGCCTTTGCCGGCGGCGGCGCCGGCCTTGGCACCAAGTTCGCGGGCGCTCCCGCCTTCCGCGGCGGCGCGGTTGCTAATCCTGGTTGGAGCGGCGGCCGGCCCGGGTGGAGCGGTGGGTATCGGCCCGGCTGGCGCGGCGGCTATGGTCACCGCGGCTACGGAGTTTGGCCCGGCGTTGCTGCAGGCGCCGTGATCGGCGGCGCGCTCGCGTCGAGCGCCTATTACGACGACTATTATGGCGGCTATGGATACGGAGCGGGCTACTACGACGACGGCTACTACGATGACAGCGCTGCGGTTGCGGTCGCGCCTGGCGGCGGTGACGTCGCCTACTGCCAGCAGCGCTACAAGTCCTACGACCCGGCGTCGGGCACCTATCTCGGCTATGACGGTCAGCGTCATCCCTGCCCCTGACCGGCTGATTCTTCTTGCGTGAGAGAGGGCGGCGAAAGCCGCCCTTTTTTGTTGAGAGGTTGCCTTCAGTTTCGCGAACGTGAATTAGCTCGCAAGCGAATCTCATATGCACGGCATCTTGCAGACGTGCTATCGCGCTTGCGCCTTAATCAACGAGTCGGCCGTGCGGGTCGGCATCCGCAGATATCATCTCAACAAAAGGATCCGTCGTGCCGCGCGTTCTCGTGGTCGATGATGACCCCATGGTGTGCGCCGCCATCGAGGTCTGTCTGAAGCGCAAGGGTTTTGACGTCACCGTCGCCGACGGCGGCGAGGCCGGGATGGTCGCGCTCGAGGATCGAGGCTTCGATGTGATGCTGATCGATGTCTTCATGCCGCATCTGAGCGGCTTCGAATCGATCCGGATCTTTCATGAGCGCGCGCCCGACATCCCGATCATCGCGATGTCCGGCTACGCCTTCGCCAACGCCGAGCGAGCGCCGGATTTCCTGCGCATGACCCTCGAGCTCGGCGCCGCGCGCTGCCTGCGCAAGCCATTCACACCGGAGGCGCTGATCACCACCGTCAACGAATGCCTCGCTCAATCAGCGGCATCGTCCCGCCTCTTGAAGTAAAGACACAAGGCGGTCGAGCAGCTAGAGCATGATCCGGAAAAGTGGACACCGGTTTTCCGAAAAGATCATGCTCAAGCAAAAAGATAGAGCGGGATGACGATTCGGAGAAAATCATCACGCTCTAGGACCGTGTGGCCAGCACGACGGCGGCGAGCGTGAAGACGAGCGCTGCGACCTGCGTCGGCCCGAGCGGCTCGCCCAGCGCGATTGCGGACGCCACCACGCCGATCACGGGGACCGCCATGGTGCCGATCGCCGCGATCGAGGCCGGCAACCGCCTGAGCGCGGCGAACCAGCTCACATAGGCGATGCAGAACTGGATCAGGATTGAATAGACGAGCAGCCACCAGCCGAGTGTCGTCACGCGATCAAGATGCGAGGTCTCGATGAGAAGACCGACCACGGCCACCGGCAGGCAGCCGAGCCCAATCTGCCAGGCCGCCGCCGGGATCGGCTCCATCTTCAACGGCAATTTCTTCGCGAGCACCGCGCCGAGCGCAAAGCCGAAGGCGCCGATAATCGCCATGATGATCCCCGGCAGCTTTTCGCGGCTCGCAGCAATTCCGTTGCTGCCCATGATGGCGGCGAGCCCGGCAAACGCCATCAGCAGCGCGATCGTGCGGAGCAGCGTCGGCCGTTCGCCAAGCACCGGCCAGGCCAGCAACGAGGCCCAGACCGGCATGGTGTAGGCGATCAGCGCGGCTTCGCTGGCCGGCAGCCAGAGCAGCGCGAGCCCCATCAGCACCATCCAGCCGGTGACGTTCAGTAGCGACGCCAGCATCAAGCGCAGCCACATCGCGCGCCCGACCGACAGGCTCTGCCCGCGAACGACCGCAAGCACGGCCAGCAGCACGGCCCCGACCACGCCGGTCGCGCCGCGCAGCGTCAGCGGCGGCAGCTCGCTCAGCAGGTACTTCGTCACCGGCCAGTTGAAGCCCCAGCCCACCGAAGTGACGGCGAGGAACAGGAAGCCCGCAGGCGCGAGTCGGCCGCGCGCGGTCGGTTTTGATTCTGTCATGGAGCCCGGCAGGGAATGGAATCGGCGGCGACCATGCCTTCGATTTGGGCGGCGGACCACGGGCCCGCCAGCATGCCTGCCCGTAGTTTCTCCGTAAGCTCACGTGAGTCTTCGGAATTCAATCCATCAGGCGCCAAAAATACCTGCCCTGTGAAAAGCGGGCGAAGCCGTTGTTCCACAGCACCCATGAGATTTTTTTCTCTTGGGAATCCCTGAGGACTCACTGATACTTGGCCGGATCACAGGCGCGGCATGCCCCCTGTTTTCCTCCCTTTTCCACCATATTTAGTATTTGATTCAGAAACTCGTACTAATCCTTGACGAGCGTCACGGACTTGGCCTAGCTTTCTTTTTGTTCGGCGCGAGTGTGTTTCGGGTCCCCGCCGGTCGCTCCCAAAAGGGTCCAGAACGACCACTCCGTCAGCCGAACAGGCTGCGGGTGAAGGGCTTTGCTGCCCGCGATTTCGGAAAT
The DNA here is from genome assembly GCF_055413685.1 of Bradyrhizobium sp. LeoA1Lang. Classification (NCBI taxonomy): domain Bacteria; kingdom Pseudomonadati; phylum Pseudomonadota; class Alphaproteobacteria; order Hyphomicrobiales; family Nitrobacteraceae; genus Bradyrhizobium; species Bradyrhizobium sp. LeoA1Lang. The sequence continues at coordinate 5,840 of NZ_JBVAPG010000225.1, forward strand.
TCCTCCCGGAATTTCCCGGGCATTTTGGGACGCCAATAACGGGCCGGAAGAGGCCCATTGGTGACCTGTCGCGTTACGAGTTTTGAGGCGTTGAACGCATGACCCGAACGGTCCGCCTGGGCCGGTCAGGGACATGCCGTCGCCGGATCGGTACCAGCCGATACCGGCGATCGAGAGAAACAGGCCGGTCCACCGGCTGAGCTTGCGGGGCTCTGGCCCCCCACCCTTTGGACGGAAGGATGGGACCAGGGGCTCGCTCTAGGAATAACATTTCCGGATCACCCCTGCGGCAATGGGGGCCGGGCAGAAGACGGGGCACGACGCATGCTTATCGAACGGCGCAACACCACGACCGGACAATCTCCTTACGCCGGGATCAATTTCAGGCTGACCACGTCTGAGATCCGCAATCCCGATGGCTCCATCGTGTTCCGTGCGGAGAATGTCGAGGTGCCCGAGTTCTGGTCGCAGGTCGCCTCCGACGTGCTCGCCCAGAAATACTTCCGTAAAGCCGGCGTCGCTGCGCGCCTGAAGAAGGTCGAGGAGGAGACTGTCCCTGCCTTCCTGTGGCGCTCGGTGCCCGACACCGAGGCGCTGGCGCTGTTGCCTGAGAGCGAGCGCTATGTCGGCGAGACCTCGGCCAAGCAGGTGTTCGATCGCCTCGCCGGCTGCTGGACCTATTGGGGCTGGAAGGGCGGCTACTTCTCTTCCGACGAGGACGCGCAGGCCTTCTTCGACGAGATCCGCTATCAGCTCGCAAAACAGATGGTGGCGCCGAACTCGCCGCAATGGTTCAACACCGGCCTGCACTGGGCCTATGGCATCGATGGCCCCGGCCAGGGCCACTATTACGTCGACTACAAGACGGGCAAGCTGACCAAGTCCAAATCGGCTTACGAGCATCCGCAGCCGCACGCCTGCTTCATCCAGGGCATCGAGGACGACCTCGTCAACGACGGCGGCATCATGGACCTCTGGGTGCGCGAGGCGCGCCTGTTCAAATACGGCTCCGGCACTGGCTCGAACTTCTCGCGCCTGCGCGGCGAAGGTGAGAGGCTGTCCGGCGGCGGCCGCTCGTCGGGCCTGATGAGCTTCCTCAAGATCGGCGACCGCGCCGCCGGCGCGATCAAGTCCGGCGGCACCACGCGCCGCGCCGCCAAGATGGTCGTGGTCGACATCGATCACCCCGATATCGAGACCTATATCGACTGGAAGGTGAAGGAGGAGCAGAAGGTCGCCGCCCTCGTCACCGGCTCCAAGATCAACCAGAAGCACCTGAAGGCGGTGCTGAAGGCCTGCGTCAACTGCGAAGGAAGCGGCGACGACTGCTTCGATCCCGAGAAGAACCCTGCCCTGCGCCGCGAGATCAAGCTCGCGCGCCGCGCCATGGTGCCGGATAACTACATCAAGCGGGTGATCCAGTTCGCAAGGCAAGGCTACAAGGACATCCAGTTCGACGTTTACGACACCGACTGGGATTCGGAGGCCTATCTCACCGTCTCCGGCCAGAACTCCAACAACTCGGTGTCGCTGAAGGATGACTTCCTGCGCGCTGTCGAGACCGACGGCGACTGGAACCTGATCGCCCGCACCAACAGGAAGGTGACGAAGACGCTGAAGGCGCGCGATCTCTGGGAGAAGATCGGCTACGCCGCCTGGGCCAGCGCCGATCCGGGCCTGCACTTCAACACCACGATGAACGACTGGCACACCTGCAAGGCGTCCGGCGACATCCGCGCGTCCAATCCGTGCTCGGAATACATGTTCCTGGACGACACCGCCTGCAACCTGGCGTCCGCGAACCTGCTCACCTTTTACAGCACCACGACCAAGCGCTTCGACATCGAGTCCTACGAGCATCTGTGCCGGCTCTGGACCATCGTGCTCGAGATTTCCGTGCTGATGGCGCAATTCCCGTCGAAGGCGATCGCCGAGCTCTCCTACGAATTCCGCACGCTGGGCCTCGGCTTCGCCAATATCGGCGGCCTCCTGATGACCATGGGCCTGCCCTATGACTCCAAGGAAGGCCGCGCGCTCTGTGGTGCGCTGACCGCCGTGATGACCGGCATCGCCTACAAGACCTCGGCCGAGATCGCGGCCGAGCTCGGCACCTTCCCCGGCTACAAGAAGAACGCGGCCCACATGCTGCGGGTGATCCGCAACCACCGCCGCGCCGCGCATGGCAACGCGGCCGGCTATGAGGCGCTCGCGGTCAACCCGGTGCCGCTCGACCACGCCTCCTGCCCGCAAGCCGACATCGTCACGCATGCGACCAGGGCGTGGGACGATGCGCTCGCACTCGGCGAGACCAACGGCTATCGCAACGCCCAGACCACCGTGGTGGCGCCGACCGGCACGATCGGCCTCGTCATGGATTGCGACACCACCGGCATCGAGCCCGACTTCGCGCTGGTGAAGTTCAAGAAGCTCGCCGGCGGCGGCTACTTCAAGATCATCAACCAGGCGGTGCCGGCAGCCTTGCGCGCGCTCGGCTATCGCGAGAGCGAGATCGCGGAGATCGAGGCCTACGCCGTCGGCCACGGCTCGCTGTCCAACGCGCCGGGCATCAATGCTTCCACGCTGAAAGCCAAGGGCTTCACCGACGAGGCGATTGCCAAGGTGGAGAAGGCGCTGCCGACTGCCTTCGACATCAAGTTCGCCTTCAACAAGTGGACCTTTGGCGAGGACTTCATCCGCGACACGCTCGGCATCGGCGCCGAGGCGATCGCCACCCCCGGCTTCGACCTGCTGTCGGCGATCGGCTTCTCCAAGCGCGAGATCGAGGCGGCGAACGTCCACATCTGCGGCGCGATGACGGTGGAAGGCGCCCCGCATCTGAAGGCCGAGCACTATCCGGTGTTCGACTGCGCCAACCCCTGTGGCAAGATCGGCAAGCGCTATCTCTCGGTCGAGAGCCACATCCGCATGATGGCGGCAGCGCAGCCGTTCATCTCGGGCGCGATCTCCAAGACCATCAACATGCCGAACGACGCCACGGTCGAGGACTGCAAGTCCGCCTACCTGTTGTCCTGGAAGCTGGCGCTGAAGGCCAACGCGCTCTACCGCGACGGCTCAAAACTGTCGCAGCCGCTCAACTCGCAGCTCATCTCTGATGATGAGGACGAGGACGATGCGGTGGAGGCGCTCTACGAGAAGCCGATGGCCGCGCGCGCCGCGCAGGTGTCCGAGAAGATCGTCGAGAAGCTGGTCGAGCGCATCGTCGTGATGCGCGAGCGCGAGAAGATGCCCGACCGCCGCAAGGGCTACACCCAGAAGGCGGTGGTCGGCGGCCACAAGGTCTATCTCCGCACCGGCGAATATGACGACGGCCGCCTCGGCGAGATCTTCATCGACATGCACAAGGAAGGCGCCGCGCTCCGCTCGTTCATCAACAACTTCGCGATCGCGGTCTCGCTCGGCCTGCAATACGGCGTGCCGCTCGATGAATATGTCGACGCCTTCACCTTCACCCGCTTCGAGCCGGCGGGCCCGGTGCAGGGCAACGACTCCATCAAGTATGCGACCTCGATCCTCGACTACGTCTTCCGCGAGCTCGCGGTGAGCTATCTCGCCCGCTTCGACCTCGCCCATGTCGACCCCAACGAGAGCGGCTTCGACGCGCTCGGCAAGGGCGTCGAGGAAGGCAAAGACCCGGAGGGGCCGCAGCACCAGGCAACGAAGTACCTGTCACGCGGCCTCACCCGCTCGCGCACCGACAACCTCGTCGTCATGCGCGGCGGCTCGACCGCAGTCAGCCAGACCACCGACAACGCCCCCGCCGGCGGCTCCCGCGTCACCGCCCTCTCCTCGCAAGGCGCGACGTCCCGCATCTCCGACACCCTCGAAGGCGCGGTGGCGCTGAAGCAGGAGACAGAGCACGACCTCTCGCCCGCGGAGAAGGTCGGCACCGTGCACTGGAGCAAAGCCGGCACCGCGGCAGCCGTCGCCCCGACGAAGGCCGAACGCCGTGCGGAGGCCAAGGCCAAGGGCTATGAGGGCGAGATGTGCTCGGAGTGCGGCAACTTCACGCTGGTGCGGAATGGCACGTGCATGAAGTGCGACACGTGTGGAAGCACGACGGGGTGTTCGTGATCCGCCGCTAATCTGCAATCATTGTGATTAAAGGGGATGGCTGGGGATGTCCCGATCGGTGTTGAACTACGTCGGGCCGACGTTGCCAGAATGAATGTTACGCGGCCCTTGTGACATGGGCAACGGGCTTGATCGTCATGGGATTGTGGTGAGCTTGAAGGGCCGCA
>NZ_JBVAPG010000226.1:0-9974 GCF_055413685.1 Bradyrhizobium sp. LeoA1Lang
GAAGGGCGAAAATCAGTTGCCAAGGGTCATTGCCGGCGTCAAATTTACCGACGGCGTCGCAGAATCGACGACGCCAGCTAACCGCGCCGCCTGATCAGCCCCATCACCCAATTTCGGCCATAGCTCGATGAACGCTCGCTCTATGTCTATGACGTCCGGACGAAGGCCGAATTCGAGGCAGGCCATTTGCCTCTTGCGCATTGGGCGGAAGGTGGACAGCTGATCCAGGGGATCGATCGCTGGATCGGCGCGCGCAACGCCCGCATTGTCATTGTCGATGATGAGTTAGGCGCACGCGCGGCCATCACCGCGAGTTGGCTGGTGCAGCTCGGCTGGGGCGAGGTCTACGCGCTGGCGGTACGCCAGACCGGTGATGGGCGGCTGACCGGTCCGGATCAGTCGCCGTTACTGCGTGAACCGCCGGCCGCCGCACTTGTGGCGCCTGACGCGCTGAAAGCGGAGCTCGACGCGGGCGCCGTCACGGTCATTGACCTCGATACCAGCCTCGCCTATGCGGCGGGCCATATTCCGGGAGCGAAATTCGCAGTCCGCGCCGAACTCGATACCGCGCGAGGCCTCAAAGACGACGCATCGGTCGTGCTGACGTCGTCGGACGGGACTCTCGCGGCCTTCGCTGCGGCAGAGCTGGCGGCGCATGCGGGGCGACCGGTCCGCGTGCTGGCGGGTGGCACGAATGCGTGGCGGGCGTCCGGGCTTCCGCTTCAGACCGGAGAGACGGCCCTGATTCATCCGACCGACGATGTCTGGCGCTCGCCTTACCAGCAGGCGGGCGACCGGTTGGCCGCTTTCCAGGCCTATCTCGACTGGGAGGTCGGGCTACTTGAGCAGATCCGACGCGACCCGACGGTGTCGTTCAAGGTCTCCCCATGAGTCTTGCGGAATCCCCGATCGTCGAGGCCGAAGCAGCCGGTGGCGACCAGCGGGAAGCTGATCGAAGCGTGCATCTCGTTGATCTCGGCGCCAACGGCAAACCAGCCAGTTGCAGCTCCTGGATATCCGTCGGCCGTGGGGCGCTGCGAGCACTGGTGCCGATCGGGCTGCTGATAATCTGGCAGATCGTGTCGGTGTCCGGGGTGGTCGATCCGACGGTGCTGCCGTCACCGCTCATCGTGATCGAGGCGTTTGGCGAACTGATCGGAACAGGCGAGCTGCAGAGGGCCATTCCGGCCTCTTTGCATCGGGCGCTCACGGGGCTTGCCCTCGGTGCAAGTACCGGGCTTGCGCTTGGCCTGTTTGCGGGGCTGTGGCGGCTCGGAGAGGAGTTGTTCGATGCGCCGCTTCAGATGCTACGCACAATCCCGTTCATCGCCATGATTCCGCTTTTCATCATCTGGTTCGGTATCGGCGAGACCGCGAAAGTGGCGCTCATCTACGGAGCGACGATCTTTCCGGTCTATCTCAACACTTATGCGGGCGTCCGTGGTGTCGACCCGAAACTGATCGAGGCCGCCAAGGTCTTCGGCCTTAAGCCGCGGCATATCTCGTTGCGGGTGATCCTGCCGACCGCGCTGCCGTCGATCCTGGTCGGTATTCGCTTTTCCGCGGGCATCTCTCTGCTCGCACTTGTCGCGGCCGAGCAGATCAATGCCCGTTCGGGGATCGGCTACATTCTCAACAACGCCAATCAGAACCAGCGCACGGATGTGATCATCGCCGGGATCATCGTGTATGCGCTGCTTGGCATCGTGATCGATCTTGCGATGCGATGGGTCGAGCGCTTGGCACTGCCGTGGAGGGCGTCCATTGTCTTTGCATGACCTTGCTGGGACGCGCGCTGCAGCGCCAGCACCATCTGACCTCAGTCCTTGGTCCGGGGATGACCGCGGGTTTGGACCACGGACGGTACTGCTGCGGGGCGTTCGCCGCATCTTTGCCGGCCGCGCTGTCCTCGACGGCGTTGATTTCGAGGTGAGAAAAGGAGAATTCGTCGCGTTGCTCGGGCCGTCGGGAACCGGCAAGACCACGCTGTTGCGGATTCTCGCTGGCCTCGATCGCGCCGACGAGGGTGAAGTCGCGGTGGCTGCAGCGCGCTCCGTCGTGTTCCAGGAGCCTCGTCTGGTTCCGGCACTTAAGGTCTGGCGCAACGTCGTCATCGGTCACTCGCGCAACGCGGCGGCGCGAAAGCTGGCGGCGGCCGCACTCGACGAAGTCGGGCTGGTTCAACAGATCGATGCGTGGCCGAGAACGCTCTCCGGCGGCGAGGCACAGCGCGTCGCCCTGGCGCGCGCGCTGGCGCAAGAACCGGACCTGCTGTTGCTCGATGAACCCTTCGCCGCGCTCGATGCCTTGACCCGGATCCGCATGCACGGCCTGGTGCATCAGCTGGTGCACCGGCATTCGCCCGGCGTCGTGCTGGTCACGCACGACATCGACGAAGCCTTGAGCCTGTCCGACCGGGTCGTCGTCTTGAACGGTAGACGCGTCCGCTTCGATGCCGTGGTCGATGTGCCCCGGCCTCGCGCGCGTACAGATCGCGCGTTCGACCATTTGCGACAGCGATTGCTCGCCGAACTTGGCGTCGCGACCGACGAACCGCCCGTCTGACGAAAGATCTGTTCAACAATGCATCAGGATACCGCTATGACACATGCCGAGTCATCTCTTTTTCGCAGAACATTGCTCACCGTGGGGCTCTTCGTCGCGATGATTGCGGCACCAGCTTTTGCCGAGAGCGGAAAACCGGTGCTGCTCGTCGGCTTCCAAGATCAGACCCTGCCCGAGACGGTTGCCGCCTCGAAGGTGCTCGAGGGCGCGCCTTACGACGTGCAGTGGGTCACGCTCACGGGCCCAGCGGCGCAGCTGGCTGCATTATACTCCAAGGCGATCGACATCGGGCATATGGGTGATACGTCCCTGATCATCGAACAAGGCAAGGCCAAGGAGGAGTGGACCGCCGCCAGCGTGCCGCTCCAGATCATTGCTGGCTGGCGAACGGCCGACAAGAAATACCCGCCGATCGTGACAGTGGCGCGCGCAGGCACTGGCGTCGAAACCTTGGCTGATGCAAAGGGACACAGTTGGTCGCATAACTTCGGCGGCTACAATTATCTTCAGTATGTGCTGTCGCTGGTGAAGGCCGGTCTGACAGAGAAGGAGATCGAGGCCGTTCGTCTTCCCGACAACACGACGAGCGCAGCCGCGTTCAATGCCGGCAAGGTCGACCTTTTCTCTGGAGGGACGCTGAGCGTCGTCGATGCCATCGAGGCTGGGAAGGCTAAAATCCTGGTCGATAGTGATGAACTCGATATTCCGGCGCTCAATGTCTTTACCGCGCGTGGCGACGTTCTCCGCGATCCGGCCAAGAAAGCGCAAATCGCAGATTTTCTGTCACGCCTCAAGGCTTATTGGGTCTGGTATCCAGACCACAAGGCGGAGATCGAAGCGATTTTCGTCGAGAAACTGAAGCAGACACCGCAGCGGGCGAAATACGTGACCGCGTTCCAGCAATCCTCGTTCGTCATACTTGATGATGCACTGATACAGCGCGAGCAGCGGATCGCGGCGGTGCTGCTCAACTTTGGCGTGATTGGAAAGAAGATCGACGTCGCAGTCGAATTCAATCGTGACTTTAATACGGCGGCTGTCGCTCAGCGTTGACTCACTCGCTTCAACAGAAACGGTCGCCGGATCTGAGTGACCGATGGGCGATGTTATGACGTCGCGTTGCGACCCGGATGGGAGAATGAACATGACGCAGATCGATCTTGGCTGGGGCAGGGGTCCAGCGCGCGCTATGAGGCGCTTGCGCAGTCGTTCCGGCCGCTGTGTGTGCCGAAAACCTTATCCGAGTTAATGACGTGATGGAATCGCCTAAGCTGGCGGAATGATCGGGCTGTTCTGCTTCGTTCTTGCCGTGGTGGCCTCGCCATTCAAGTCGAAGTTGCGGCTTGCAGCCGAGAACGCGGTGCTTCGACACAGTCGATTGTCTTGAGGCGTAGGCCGCATGGTCGCGTCCGGCTCACGAACTATGATCGCTGGTTCTTTGTCCAAGCGTCGACGACTATCACATGAGCTTGCCAAGGATTGAATTGGGCAACAATAACCAGCCTGATGATGGGTGGCTCAACCCTGCGCGCCTCCCTTGATCGGCATCACCTTCTTGGGATCGAGCTAGTGGTCGATTCGATCAGCCCAACGCTGCATCAGCTTCGTGCGCGAGCCGATCAGCGCGAGCGGTCCGTGCTTCTTGTAGAGGCCTTCCACAGTAGAGTTATCGAGATGCGCGAGCTGCAGCTCGACGACATCGCCATCCCATGCCTTGGCGTCCTTGATCTCTTCGTGGTGAGACAGGGTCGAGAAGGTGGTCCGGAATCCGTGGGCACAATGATCAGTCTTGGTGTCAATGCCAAGCAGCCGCAAGCGCTTGTTGAGCGTGTTGTTTGATAGCGGCGCGTCCTTCGAGCAGGAAAACGCGTACCGGCGATGGCCGGTCAGCTTCTGAACGCTGTGCAGGATTGCGAGTGCCTGCCGTGACAAAGGCACGACATGGTCCCAACCGGTCTTCATCTTCGTGGCTGGAATAGTCCAGCGTTCGGCATCCCAATCGACCTCGCTCCACTCCATTTCATTGACCATGCCGGGGAATGGTCAGCGCATCGAAGCGCAAGGCAAGGCCAACAACGTCACCAAACCTCGCTCTCGTCCACGGTGCGCTGATGAGCTTGAAGACGCGCGTCACCTCGCGTGGTTCGGTGACGCCGGGACGCGGCGTCGAAATGTTGACAATCATCTGCCCATTCAGGTTGCGGAATGGATTGTAGCCGTCGCCTTCGACGTCGGCATAGTCGCAGATTTGCTCACCGATGCTGCGCACGCGGTCGCGGGTTTCCAGCTTTCCCTCGGCTTCGTATGAACGCATGAAAGCGAGCACGTCCGGACGCTTGAGGTCCTGCCTACACAGCTTGCCGAAGCGACCCTCGACGTAGCGGACGCGCAGCTCAAGCACCTCGATGGTCTTGGGGTCGCGCACCGCGACGATCCTGCCGCGTTTGACTTTCTCCACCTTCTTCTTCGCGAGCCACTCGTCGGCCCATTTCTCGAAAGGCCGGGCGGCCGCCAGCCTGTGCTTGTCGAGCTGCTTCTCGGTGCTCGGGTCTTTGCCTTCCTTGAGCAGGTCTTTGGCCCTGTCGCGCTCGCGCCGCGCGTCGGCGAGCGAGAACGTGCCATCCTCGCCGTTACCGTAAGGGCCGATGGAGTAGGTTTTCTGACGGCTGTGGAAGCGGTAGCCCACCCGCCAGAGCTTGGAGGCAGCGTTGCCGGGCCTGCTCTGGTCGGGCGTCACGAAGAGATAGAGACCGCCGCTGGTCACGTCGGAAATCTTGGCGGGACTCCACGCGTCATTGTCGAATCTCGGTCGCGCAGCGCGGCAGTCGACGTCGGTTCTGATCTGCTCGGGGTTGGTGCACGCGCCATCGTTCTTGTGGGCGATCTGCTCAATTCCTTCGTCGGAATAGCGAAACTCGCCGTGAACGTTTGTTCTCCCGATACCAACACGATACCAACAAAAATACCAACAAATCGGCCGGCTGGGATCGGATGAGAACAAACGGTGACGAACACCGATGTACGCGAAAGCGCCTATTTTTCAAGGGTTTCCGAGCACTGCGCGGACGGTTGCGGACGCTTCGGAACGGGCTTGAACAGCCTAGTTGGTGCCCCTAGCAGGAACAAGCCTAGAATACCTCAGCGCGAACTTGGGCCACGCCACGATCCGTAATCCCCAAGCTGCGCGCGGCGCCGAGCGAAAGGTCGAGGACGCGGCCACGAACACTCGGTCCGCGGTCGGTGATACGAACGACTACCGACCTGTTGCTCTCAAGGTCGGTGACGCGAACTCGCGTGCCGAACGGCAGGCTGCGGTGGGCTGCGGTCAGTAAGCTCCGGTTGAACGAAGAGCCGCTCGCTGTCTTTCCTGTCCGATACGAATAGTAGGAGGCCTTTCCGGAAAATACTCGGTTGGAAGAACGAGCCGCTGAGCGATCTTCCGAACCACGTGTCGGCTCTGCTCCGACCGGAGGTTGCATTTGCGAATCCTGTTTAGACTGGTCGCGTGCCTCGGGTACCGGCTCTGCGTGTGCCTTTGGAATGATGGACCATCTCTCATCGAAGTTCTGTGCTGCAGCAGGGTCCGTGTGTATCCCCATCCAAGCCGGGACCGCCGCAATCGCGACCATTCTGAAAATGAGACGCATGATCGGCCTCACAACAAATGGAAAACAAATAGACAATGCAAACTCATGAGGCAGGGTTCCTGCACATGCAGAAATTCCCGCGTCAGCAAAAGATGAGTAAATTCTGACACTTTTGGGCTATGACGTAAGGCAATGCTTAGGCGCACCGCAGCAAGAAACGCGCCATTTCGCTCGGTATGCTTTGTCGAGAGTTTGTTGCTTTTCACCCGACAAGAAGACAGTCGTCTCGATGCAGCGCATCGCACTTACAAAGGAGAGGAGGCAGATGTGGAGCAAACTACTGCGGCGCAGCGCGACATCCTAGAAAGGGCGGCCACTGTTACGCATTCCTCTTGGCCCGCTGTACGCGCGATATTTGCTATTGGCCCGAATGCGAAGTCCGCGCGGGATCGGAAATCGTCTGCTCATCGGGGGTAGATCGGAAGTGACTGGTCGACCTTCCAATCGGCGCTTTTGACCTGGAGCAGAACTCAGGGTCTTTGTACCATTGCAACTGGTTTGGTGCTGGCCCACATTGCACCAGAAATCGCGGAACTCCAAACCGTCGGGCGAGTTACAGAACCGCCGAGAGGATTGAACGATGAGCGGCAATCTAGTCGAGTTCGCAGTAGCACGCGGATTTCTGTTCACCGCGCTCGTCCTTTATTCGGCAGTACTTGAATAGAGAGGCGACAATGAAAACACCCCTTCTTCTTGCTGGCGCACTAATCATCGGATGCGCCGCCCCAGCACTGGCTGATGAGTACTACGTCGTACAAGGACCCAGCCGTCACTGCACGATTACCACCACGCGCCCGGCGGACAAGGAAGTCGTGACGCAGATCGGTCCAATGGCCTTCACGAGCCGCGTGGAAGCTGAAGACCGCATCAAGCAGACCAAAGTCTGCGATGAAGGCACTGTTGGTAGCACTAGCGGCTCTAGCAGCACGACCGTTATCAAAGAGAAGTAGTCGACGGCCTCATTCCTGATCGAATTCTGGCGATGCCGAGTCGCGCCCACTCCTGTCGGCGCGACTTTTTTGTTTGCAGACCACCTTGTTGGAGCCCTCTTTCAGACCGTTTGATCGGCTCCCGCAGGGGTGCTGGAAAGGTGGGTTGAGTGTGGCCTCTTGGCCCATTGCGACAGATTTGATCTGTCGCGATGTGGTCCGCTCTCAGAGGCAAAGCGGACTCGATTCGCTCGCCGCAAGTATTACGGCTTTTAACCCTGACCGGACATGAGGCCTCTTCCTTGAGGCTACAATAGGCTCGCGCGTGTGCTAGAGTTGAAGTCCTCCCGGTCCAGAACGGATAGCGCTGAGCCCGTAGAGGTGCCGCGATGCAGCAGATTCCGAACTGGCTTCAGAAGCTTGGTCTCGGGCAATACGCGCAACGCCTTGCCGAGAATGACATCACCTTTGATATTTTGCCTGATCTGATCGATCAAGACCTTGAAAAGATTGGCGTCGCGTCGCTCGGTCATCGCCGTCAGCTACTGCTCGCGATCGTTTCAAGGACGGCGATATCCTCAACAAGGGCGACCTCTTGTTTGAGTTGAATTTTGGAGTGGCCCTGCTGGTTCCGGATAAAGTGGGGCAGAGGTAAGGAGGACAACATGCCGAAGGGATATTGGGTTGGGCGCGTCGATGTCATTAAGCCGGAAGGGTACCAGGCCTACGGCGTCGTCCTCCAGGAGGTGCTTCGCAAATACGGCGCGAAATTTCTGGTGCGCGGCGGCACATTCGAGGCGGTGGAAGGCAAGGCGCGCGGCCGCAACATAGTGCTTGAGTTCAAGGACTATGCGACCGCGCTCGCCTGCTACCGGTCGCCCGAATATGCTAAGGCGAAGGCATTGCGCGCGGGCGCCGTAGACATCGACATCATCGTAATCGAAGGCTACGACGGGCCGCAGCCGACGGACTGATCGCCTCTCCCGCGCGCCCTTTCGGCGTTGGCCCACGCCGAGGGGCGCCACCCACCTGAGTGAGGCCACCCTGGTTGGCAGGCTGATGTCGGCTGATGGGCCCCAAGCGGCGGTTGGTGGATGTCTGCTATTCCACCGCTGTTAAGGGATAACCAGACATCCCTCGAACGGGCCGAAAACGACGCGAGTGACCCATCACCGACATTGGCGTTCACCAGTTTCGGCGGCATTGTGCCGCACACCGGCAGTAAGAGACTTCTTTTGGATCGGCCTCCGACCGCTTAGTCTCCATTTGAAGCTGCTCCTCAAGACGGGATGTGCCGACATCTCCGTTAGGGCGGAGTGGGCAGCCGGGATGCTATCGGCAAGCATCGCATTTCCTAAAACCGACAATCCTTTTGTGCCGGTCTCTCACGAGCACTCGCCGCGCGCACGGGCCGCGCGGATGCCGACGTTGACCACAACGAGGGATCGCCATGAAACCAAATTTGGGAACGTCCATCAAATCGCTGTTTGGCCCAAAGCGGTGCCTGCGAGGGGAGGAAATCTCGATGGCTGATCACCCCATAATTTCGACTGAATCCGACCTGACATCGCCAGCCTTGCCAACCACATTTGTCACTCGCCGTTTGCTACTCGGCGGGGCCGGTATCGCAGTTAGCGCCGCTGTGCTTGCGTCTCCTCCGGGCATGCCCGGAATCGCCCAGGCCGCGGGGCCTGTGAGCGCGGACCCGCGACCACTCGACGCGGCGTTCAAGCGCCGCGCCTTCGAAGTCCGAGAGGTCTGCGCGAGCAACAGCGAGAAAATTCCCATCGCTCCACACCCGACGAATGGCGATGAGGCGCGGTACACCAACAAGATCGGTTCCGATTCACGGGGCCTGCCGCACGACAAACGCGGCGAAGTCGAACAAGCGGCATGGCAGGCCCTCTACACTGCTTGTTAGTCGGGCGATCCCGCTGATTTCGAGAAAATCCCGCTCGGCGGCACTCGCAAACTGGTCAATCCCGTAGGCACACAGGCGGTCAGTCTCTGCGGCATAAACCCTACTCAGATTGGGATACCGCCGGCACCAGCCCTCGCAAGTGCGGAGCGCGGCGGCGAGGCGGTCGAAGTATATTGGCAATCCCTGCTTCGTGATGTTCCGCTTACCGAGTTGCGCGACGACACCTCCAATCACGACGTGCTTGCAGCAACCGAGGAACTCAACAAGCTTGCCGATTTCCGGGGGCCGAAGTCTGGTGGGCGGGTCACGCCCAGTACGCTGTTCCGTGCCAATGCGCTTTATTTCGATCCGGCTGACCCGAAGGGCCGCTCCGTCACGCCTCCAGGCGTTTTGGACGGCCCGCCGATCTCGCAATTCCTGCTCCGGGACGTGCCGTATGCCGCACAGTGGATCAGTGCTCAAATTCGCACCGCGCTGCCCGCCAACGAATTCCTGACCGAATACGAGGAGTGGCTGGCGATCCAGAACGGCGCCGCACCGAAGCGCCAGCTGCAGTTCGACACGACACCGCGATATATAACGACAGGAAGAGATCTCGCGGAGTATATCCACACAGGTCCTGCACTTGGGTGGGCGGCAGCACTGATCCTTGCAACCCCCGGCGGTGGAGCGGATCAGCGGTACTCCGGGATGTATCCACCGGCAGAGGCCGTGTCCCACCCATCGAACCCGTATCGGAAATCGAAAACCCAGAGCCCTGCCGGTGCCACCTTCGGCTTGGCCTATGGGGGATGTCCCGGGTTCTGTTGAATTACTGAAGAGGTCGGCGTTGCCCACCTTGAGCCGGTAGGCTCGGGGTGCTGATTCCACAAAGGAGAGCAACGCCATGACGAGAGATATCACACCGGCTGG
>NZ_JBVAPG010000227.1:0-9958 GCF_055413685.1 Bradyrhizobium sp. LeoA1Lang
CGAGCAGTGCAGGGAACAACGTGCTCTGTCCGCGATCAACCCCCTCTACGAATCCCGCCATCGCTCGTCCCCCGCCGATTCACTGGAGAATAATAGCAGAGGCACAGTTTTCACACGGCCTGGGCCCTGAACTGAACCGCGCTCCAGCCCTCACCACGTCGGCTGTCTGAACCAGGGCGGACATCTGTGCGCCCACCTCGACCGCCGCTTTGCCCCACGGCGGACCTGTGTCGATCTTGATCAACGTTCCTTCCGGCCTCCGGTCGACCGGCCTCGATCGGCTTTGCCGCGTATTGACGGCCGCGCCCATGGTGTTCATCATCCTTGGCCGCGGTCATCTACTACGTAGTCTGCTAACCCCGTGGAGTGACAGCCATGATGCAGAACCTCGTGGCCGGGTGTGTCTTGGTGGCTTTGATTATCATGGGCTTGCTTGCCCTCGCCCAGCAACATGAAGGGTGCTTGCACGGGCGCTCGATCAAAACATTAAAGCCGTGCGGATCGGTCAGCACTTCAATGTAGCGCTGGCGACCGGTATTGCGGCCGCGTCGCCACCAAGTGGCTCGGGTGGCGGGCTGCTCCTTTTTTCAGCCTATCCCGCTCGGCGCGAGGTCGCCGATCTTGTTCAGCATCCGTTCAAGTGGCGGCTCGGCAGATGATCGTGCTTACTCGGCATATGACCAAGCGATGTCCAGGTGTGGTCGCCGTCATCGTCAAGATATTGCTGATAGCTGCGTTGGCGAACTGGGCCAGCACATCCGCAGCCGCGGCGGAGAATCTCTATCGCGCACAGACAATCGTCACTGGACAGGGTGAAGCCAATCGCACCATCGGCTTCGCCGCTTGTCTCGAGGACGCTCTCATCAAGGTGTCCGGAGCTCTCGAACTGGAGAGCGATCCTCGACTAGACACGTACAAATCGCGTTCGGCCGATTTCGTCAGCGCCTATAGCTACCACGACCAGATGTCCGGCAAGCCGAAGCGCGACGAGCAGGGCACCCGCGACCGGCCGTACGATTTGATCGTCGATTTCGATGACAGGAAGATCAACGATGTTCTTAACTCGCTCGGCGTCACACCCTGGCTTTCGCGCCGCCCGATCCTTGGCGTTTTCGTCGAGATGGAGCAGGGCTCAAGACAATTCATCGCCACATCGGATGCAAAGCAGTCCGACCTGCAACGTGACTCACTCCTCGCCGCGGCCCTGAAGCGGGGCATGATGATCGTGCTGCCCGATGTGGCAGCATTGGCGAAAGCCAATATCGACGCCGCAGAGCTCTTGACGACACCATCCTCGACATTGGCATCCGTGGCGGCCGAACGGGGTGGCGAAGTCGTCCTGGTCGGACGGCTGACGTGGGAAGATTCGGAGCTCGGATGGGCGACGGAGTGGCGCATGGACTGGAACGGCCGGGCGCACCGATGGCAGCTTCGCGGCGTCACATTTGATGAAGCCTTCCGCCGCGGCATCGGCGGCGCGGCTCAAATCCTCTCGGGAAACGGCGATCCGGGATAGGCGGAAGCGACCGGCCACTGGTCAAGACGCCAGCGGAACAATCAGCGCAATGGCCGTTGGCCTGTCCGATCTGTGCGGCATTTCACTCATAATCGATGTAATCTGCGGTAATCCAGCTCAGGGCTCTGACGAGCCCGCATACAGAGCCCATGTTCCTTTCGGGGGTGCGGCGAATGGGCCGGCTGCCCCGCAAGTGCAATGTTCCGATCGATAGCGGCGTGGCGAGCGCGCACCTTTTTGTCCCGTTGCCGCGCGGGAACTCAGGTCGGCCGGCAAGGCCATGATTGACAGCAGCTAAGCCGGGAGGCGACGTGCAGGAGATTGCCGAGTGGCTTGATCGACTTGGTCTCGGGCAATACGCGCAGCGTTTTGCCGACCACGAGATTGACGTCTCCGTTCTGCCCCACCTCACAGATGAAGACCTGAAGGACATCGCCATTCCGCTCGGGCACCGGCGGAAAATCCTTGCAGCCATCGGCGAGCTTGCCGCTCCGGCGCGCCCTGCACCCGAACGCCCTGCGTCGTCCATGGAGCCGAAGACACAGGACACCGCGGAGCGCCGTCAGGTCACCGTGATGTTCGTCGACCTGGTGGGCTCGACGGAACTTTCGACGCGTATGGATCCGGAGGATCTACGAGACATCATTTCGGCCTACCAGAAATGTGTCACGGAGACCGTGCGGCGCTTCGACGGCTTCGTGGCGAAATATATGGGCGACGGCGTTCTCATCTATTTCGGCTATCCCGGAGCGCACGAGGATGACCCGGAGCGAGCGGTACGGGCCGGACTGGGGCTGATCTCGGCCCTATCCGCCCTCAAGGCTCCGGTCGTTCTGCAAATCCGTATCGGGATTGCGACCGGAGTGGTGATCGTGGGAGATCTCAGCGGATCCGGGGACACCCAGGAACCCGGCATTGTGGGGGAAACTCCAAACCTGGCCGCGCGGCTGCAACAGGTCGCGTCGCCGAACATGGTGGTCATTGCTGACGGCACCCGGAGACTGCTCGGAAATCTGTTCGAACTGCAGGATCTCGGGACAAGAGACCTCAAGGGCATCCAAGGCGACGTTCGCGTGTGGGCGGCACTGCGGCCGAGCTCGGCGGCAAGCCGCTTTGAGGCGCTGCACGTGGGTGCCCTGACGCCGCTGGTGGGGCGGGAAGAAGAACTCGAGTTGCTGCTTCAACGCTGGTCAAAGGCCAGGGACGGCGAAGGTCAGGTGGTGCTGATTTCCGGCGAAGCGGGGATCGGCAAGTCACGGCTCACCTTCGGATTGCTCGAGCAGCTTGCTCGCGAGCCGCACATACGCCTGCGTTACGTCTGTTCGCCGCAACATACCGATAGCGCGCTTCATCCGATCATCAGCCAGTTGATGCGCGTCGCTGCATTGGAAGACGATGACGGCCCGCAATCGAAATTGGACAAGCTCGATGCGCTGCTGGCGCAGAGCTCGACCTCGTCCGAGGATGCGTCCCTGATCGCCGAATTGCTGTCGCTGCCCAACGATGGGCGCTACCCTCCGGTTGAAGTCGAGCCGCAGCTCCGTCGTCAGAAAACGCTGGCAGCTCTCTGTTCGCAGCTTGAGGCGCTGGCCCAGATCAGTCCCGTGCTGATGATTGTTGAAGATGCGCATTGGACTGATCCAACCAGCCTCGAATTGTTCACCCGCGTGGTGGATCTGGCCGCAAGACACCGGCTCTTGATGCTCATTACTTTCAGGCCGGAATTCAGCGCGCCCTGGATCGGACCGTCGCATGTGGCTGCGCTGACGCTCAATCGGCTGACGCGGCGCGACATCGATTCCCTCATCAAGGAAGTCGTCGGCATCCGGTCGCTGCCGGCAGGCATCCGCCAGGACATCATCGAGCGCAGCGACGGCGTTCCACTGTTCGCCGAGGAAATGACCAAGGCGGTGCTGGATGCGGAGGGTGAGAACGAAGCGCAGCGGGCCGCCGCAGGAAAGCCAAGGTCCGTGGTGCCGGTCCCGGCCAGCCTGCAGGCCTCGCTGATGTCGCGGCTGGACCGGCTCGGCCCGGCGAAGGACGTGGCGCAGGTTGGCGCGGCGATCGGACGTGAATTCCCTCACATGCTGCTGGCTGCGGTGGTGCGAAAGCCGCCGGCGGAATTGGACGACGAGCTTGACCGGCTCGTCGCCGCAGGTTTGCTGTTTCGAGAGGGCAACCCGCCGCATGCGAGCTATCTGTTCAAGCATGCGCTGGTACAGGACGCAGCCTACAGCACGCTATTGCGCGAGCCACGACGCATGCTGCACGCGCGCATCGCCGAAGTCCTCGAGAGAGAGTTTCCGGAAATCGCCGAAAGCCAGCCCGAGCTGCTGGCGCGTCATTACATGAACGCCGACCTGATCGAGAAGTCTGCGCTCCTGTGGGGCAAGGCGGGACAGCGCTCACAGGAGCGCTCGGCACTGGCCGAAGCCGCAGAACAGCTCACTCATGCCCTGGCGCAAGTCGCAACCTTGCCCAGCACGCCCGACCTGCGGCGCGAGCAGATCGTTTGGCAAATTGCGCTCGTGAACACGCTCATGCATGTCAAGGGCTATAGCGCGCCCGAAACCAAGGCTGCGGTGGCTCAGGTGAGAACGCTGATCGAGCAGGCCGAACGGTTCGGAGAATCTCCCGATGATGCTTCACTGCTGCTCTCGGCGCTGTTCGGGCAATGGCTCGTCAATTTCATAAGCTTTGATGGCGAGGTTGCGCGAGAGCTCGCCGCGCGGTTTCTTGCTCTCGGTGAGAAGGAGGGGACGACGGTACCGCTCATGGTCGGACACCGCACCATGGGTAGTACGCTCGCGTTCATGGGGGATCAGGTCAAGGCTCTGGCGCACTACAACGAGGCGCTCGCGCTTTACCGTCCAGCCGAGCACCGGCGATTAATGACGCGTTTTGGCCAGGATCTGCGGATGACGTGCCTGGGCTTTCGTTCAATGGCGCTGTGGCTGCTCGGCTATCCCGATGCTGCGCTCAAGGATGCAGACTGCGCGTTGATGGAAGCGCGCCAGATTGAACATGCCGCCACTTTGATGTTCACGCTGAACTTCCCCATTCTCGTTAACACCTATTGCGGGAATTATGACGCGGCCAACGAGTATCTCAAGGAACTTGCGATCCTGGCGGAGGAGAAGCGCGCCCCATTCCGAAAGGCCGAAGGGGTATTGCGGCGGGGCTACATCCTCACTCTCATGGGACGGGCCACGGAGGCAGTCGAGACGGTCTCGCTGGGCATCGATCTATGGCGGTCAGCCGGGTCGACCATATTCACGCCGGAGCACCAGTTCATGCTGGCGATCGCGCATGCGGATTCGGGCCAATTCGATGATGCCTGGCGCTGCATCGACAAGGCAATGGCGGCGATGCAAGCCACCCAGGAAAGGTGGTGCGAGGCTGAGGCGCATCGTGTTGCCGGTGAGATCGCGCTCAAATCGCCGCAACGGGACGCGGCGAAAGCGAAAGCGCATTTCGAGCGATCCCTCACTCTTGCGCGCGCACAGCAGGCCAAGTCGTGGGAATTGCGCGCGGCGATGAGCCTGGCAGGGCTCCTGGCTGAGCAAGGCAATCGACAAGCGGCCCGCGACCTTCTGGCCTCAGTGTACGATTGGTTCACGGAAGGCTTTGACACAAGCGATTTGCGGAACGCCCGGGCCTTGCTTGGCGAGCTTCGTTGACAGCCCTGCCGCAACGAAGCTTCGCCCTTCTCAAACCTTGCGTAAGGCCTGAATTATTCGGCAGCCATTTGGGACAGTTCAAGCTGAACGAGCCGCTCGACGGCCGGCACTTGGAGAGCGCTTGGTGGCTTGAGCAATTGCTGGACCTCCGCCATTAGCCGGTGGACGGCTGGATCGCGCATCGCGGCCCGAAGCAAGGCTCCGTTGTATTGGAGCCGGCTCTCGAAATCGGACGGGCGTTCGCCGCGTGTCTCGGGATAGACCAGATCCGGGATCGCCGACATGTTCCAGGGACCCTCGACCAACGGCAGGCTTTCGGAAAAGAACGCCAGCGCCAGTCCGGCAAGCGGATCGGCCTTGGTCGCGCGCCCCTGCAGAAGCTGCTTCAGAAGGCGAGCTTCCTGCGCCGCCGCGCTCATGCCCTGGCCATAGACCGGGTTGAAGCGGCAGATCGAATCGCCGATCGGAAGCAGGCCACGCGGGAATGCGCTCAGCCGGTCGAAACGGCGCCATACGCTGGCGGGGAAGGCATAGCGTTCGAATCCGCCCTGACGCTCGGCGTGCGCAATGGCGTTGTAGACCGTCTGCGTCTCGAGCCGCCTGGCATAATCCATGAAGCCGTCCGGTTCAGCCGGCGGCTGTTCGCCGAGCCGTCCCGAGAGCGTCACGACCCAGCGGTTGCCTTCGATCGGCATCAGATAGCCGCCGCGGCTGCTTTCCGGCGCATGGGGATGAGTGGCTACGCCGCCCCAATCGGTGGATGCATCCTGGGGAATGGCGAAGGTGGTCGTCGTATAATGGAGATCGACACCAATGACGATTTCATCCGGCACCGGCTGGCGGGACGAACGGAGCAGCGCCAAGGTTGGTGCACCGCGTCCGGAAGCGTCGACAACGAGATCGGCTGCGAGGGTTTCCTGCCGCCCTTCAGCATCTTCACATATGACGCCAGTGACCATGGTGCCATCGGGCGTGGCGGTGATCTCGAGCACCCGGCATCCCGGCCGCATCGTCAGATTAGTCAGCCTCTCGGCCTGTCGGCGCGTGATCAGCTCGATCAGCGGACGGGACGCGCAGTAGAGGAACCAGCCGAAATCACGCGACGGGAGTGGACCGAGACCCGGGATCTCCATACGTACGTCGCGGGACATTCGAAGCGGCACCGAGCCGGCATTTGCCAGATCCCGCTCGAAATACGGAAACAGATCGGTCAGCGCCCGCTGGCCGCCCGGCAGCAAAACGTGCAGATGCCGGGATTGCGGCGTGCCGGCTCGCGGCACTGCCTGTTCAGGCAGGCGGTCGCGCTCAAGCACGATCACCCGTTCGAAGTGGTCGGCCAGCGCACGCGCTGCGGCCAAACCAGCCATGCTCGCACCGATCACTACGGCCTGCTTACCGATCGCTCTGACTACCATCGCAGTCCTCTCCTCATCCGCGCAGCGCTGTCGCATCATGAGGGGACGAACGGGTTACAGCGTGATTTCAGCGCGGAAGAAGCGCGTTACGATCGTAGTGCCGCGAGGCGATGACCGCCTGATCTGAGCACAAAGTGTTCATCTGAGATTGCTCTACCCTGCGAGCACCAGATCGCTGGCTTTCTCGGCGACGGCGATGGCGGCGGCATTGGTCATCGCCTGCGGGATCCCGGGGAACAGCGAGGCGTCTATGACGCGCAGACCCGCAACGCCTTTCACGCGCAAAGACTCGTCGACGACGGCACCGATGCGGCACGTGCCGACAGGATGATGGAACGAATCCGTCGCGCGAAGAATGAACTTGCGGATGTCACCGACGGTCTTTGCCTCGGGCCCCGGATAGACTTCGCGTGCGCGCCAGTCGGCAAAGGCTTTACCGGCACCGATCTCGCGGGCGAGAGAAACGCCCTCGACAAGAAGGTCCATGTCGGCCGGCTCGGAGAGATAGTTCGGATCAATCAGAGCAGGAGCTCGCGGATCACCCGAAGCGAGTTTCACGCTGCCGCGGCTGCGAGGTCGCATCAGGCAAGAAACGAGCACGTAAGCCGGTGGAGGCAACGGGCCGACGCTCGGCAGGACGAACGGCAAGGACAGGCACATCACAAGGTGCTCCGGGCTGTCATTTGGGTCGCTGCGGGGCACGTAGAGGACAGCGTCAGCATGGTTGTAATGCGAGCGCGGCACCTCGCGCCGTGCGGCGTACGCCACGCCTGCGACCAATGGATGGTCTTCAAGATGGCGGCCGACATCCGGCAGATCCACGGCAACGGGAATGCCGAACGATCGGAGCTGGTCGGCCGGGCCGATTCCCGACAGCATCAGAAGGCGTGGCGAATCGATCGCACCGGCGCAAAGCAGCACTTCGCTCGCAGCCCGCACGATGCGTTCGGCGAACCGCACGCCGATGCACCGTCCAGCTTCGATCACGAGGCCCAGCACGTCCGTGTCCACCAGCAGATCGACGGTCACGCTCTCGAGACTTCCGAGATACGCCGTCGCCGCATCGTGGCGGGCGCCGTCCTTGATGCTGAGTTGATTCCAGCCGACGCCGGTCGTGACCTCCCCTCCGATATCCGATGACATCGGGTACCCGAGGTCTTGCGACGCCGTGACGAAGGCGGATGCCACCGGATTGCGATCCGTGACATCCGCGAGCGACAGGACGTGGAGAGGACCACTGCCTCCCCGCCATGCGCTGGCACTGCCGGAGAAAGTCTCGGCGCGCTTGAAGTATGGCAAAAGGTCCGCCGCGCGCCACCCTTCGGGCCAGCGGTCATACGCAGCCGGGTGGCCGCGCTGATAAGCAAGCGCATTGATCGTACTGGAGCCGCCCACGACCTTGCCGCGCGGACAGCGGATGATGCGGCCTCCCAATCCCGGTTGAGGGGTCGTCAAATAGCGCCAGTCAAGCTCGCTGCCCTGCAGCTTGGGCCACTCCTGCGGATCTCTGACCGCTGCCAGCTTCGTTTCTCCGCCGGCCTCGACGAGGAGCACCCGTCGTCCAGCCAGGGCGAGCCGGTGCGCCATGACGCAACCGGACGAGCCCGCACCGACAATGATGTCGTCGTAAGACGAACCGAGTTGCTCAGGCGAATGCAATATGCGGACGCCGGATGCGGCCCCTGCCCCGGCGCCTGCGGACCGAGCCAGGCTCGACAGCGCGAGCCCGCCGCCGAACGTTGCCGCCAGGGCGTTGCGGCGATTGACCGGCCGGCTCGTGAAGCCGCCGCTGTGATCGCCGGCGATCGTGCTGGTCATTGGTCACCCCCCGCCTTCACAGCTCGCTTCGTTGCGCCATTCTTTTTACGCTTTTCTTTCCTCTCGGTGCAAAGTGGTTACGGAACATCACGACGATCCTGCCGAATTGTTCGATCACTGCGGTGACTGGCCGCCGCAAATCCGCTATTTTTGCAGCCCACTTCGAAGGTCGAAACATGGTGCGCGCCAGCAATGTAATGATCGGGACGTTGGCGCTGGCGTTGATCGCCGGCGCGCTCGGCGGCTGGCTCGGCTACCGCAAATATGCCGGAATCCAGCAGCAGGTGCCGTTCCGGGTGATCTTCGAGGGCTCGGCCTCGGGCCTGCGCCGCGGCGGCAGCGTGAATTTCGCCGGCGTGCGCATCGGCGAGGTGGAGTCGATCAGGCTCGACCGTCACCGCGTGATCGCCATGACGCGGATCGAGAAAACCGCGCCGATCAAGAAGGACACCCAGGTCGGCCTCGAATTCCAGGGCCTGACCGGCATCGCCGCGATCTCCTTCACCGGCGGCACCGACGAGGCACCGCTTCCGCCGACCGGCGCCGACGGCATTCCGGAACTGACCGCCGATCCCCTGGGGACGATGGGCATCCAGGAAAAGATCCGTGCCGTGCTGCGCAATGTCGACACTGTCATCAACGACAACGAGGATGCGATCAAGGACACGCTGCGGGGGTTCGAGACCTTCACCGCCTCGCTGTCGAGCAATGGCGAGAAGATCAGCAGCGTCATCAGCACGGCCGAGGCGGGCGTCAATGCCGTCGACGACGGCATGAGCCGCACCGAAGCATTCCTGAAGAGCCTTGGCAGCGACAAATATGGCGGCGAATTGCTGCCGACCGTCATCTCGCTGCGCGAACTGATCGAGAGCTTCGACAAGAAGTCAGGTGCGATGATGGCCGATACGAGGAAGATGCTCGGCGATATCAGCCAGTCCGTGAACCAGGCGAACCGGAAATTTGGCGGAGCCGGCGGCGGGCGCTAACGTGGGGCGACGATAACAAATACGGAAACGCCCGCCGTGCACGACGGTCTTGATCGGCGGCGTCAGACGTCATTGCAAGCCGCTGGAATGGATTGCTTCGTCCGCTGCGCTCCTCGCAATGACGGCGCCTACCCGCTCTTGAACTTGCTGTAGGCCTCGCTGGTCGCGATGATCACGTGCTCGGCGCAGGCGTTGCGGCGGTGGGGGTCGCAGAGAGTTTCGTACTCGGCCGAAGTCATCATGTCGATGAAGGCCGAGACCGCGGGATAATAGACCAGCGCCAGATAATCCCACTGGTTGCCGTCTGGCCGGCCGAGCGCGACCGTTTTGGCATTGCCGGTCCAGAGCAGCGTGCCGCCGCGCGCCTTGATCATCGGCACCGTGAGCGCGCTGTAGCGCAGATAGGCATCCCAGCCGGGAATGTCAGATATTTTGTGTAAGAGACTTCTGTGAAGGGTGAATTGCAGTCGTTTGTTTTATCAGCCGGACATTGGTGTCGATCCCATGGTGGCTAACAGTGGCCGGGCAGCAAGCTCTGTCAAG
>NZ_JBVAPG010000228.1:0-9898 GCF_055413685.1 Bradyrhizobium sp. LeoA1Lang
GGGGATGTAAGAACCAGTTGGGGCCGGCTTTAAAAGGGGAAATTTTTTGGGGGTGCAAAAACCCCCTTTTAGGGAGTAAACTAATTTAGTGGGGGGTAGGCGGGGCCTGAGTGGGGGGGGGCCCGACCGCGGCACATCACCCCCCCCCCCCCGTTCTTACGGGGAGAGGGGTGGGGTGAGGGGCTCTCTCCGCGAACACGGTGACAGACGGATTCGCGGGGGCTCCCCTCACCCGAAATTCAAGCGTAGCTTGAATTTCGACCTCTCCCCGCAAGCGGGGCGAGGTGCGCCCGAGATCGCCTCTCCAGTCGAGAAGGCATCATCGCGCGGCGGAGCATGTGGAAATTCGGCAGGAGAGCGGCTGTGAGCGTGACGCAGCAACAGGTTCTGGAGAAATTGGCCGGGGTGACGTCGCCGCGCGGCGTCGCCCTGACCAATGCCAATGTGCTGTCGCCGATCACGGTCAGCGACGGCAAGGTGTTCTTCTCGATCAATGTCGATGCTGCGGAAGCGCGCGCCTGGGAAAGCGTGCGCGCGCAGGCCGAGAGCGCCGTGCGCGCCATTCCCGGCGTCACCGCCGCCATGATCGCGCTGACGGCCGAGCGCAAGCCTGGTTCGGCCGCCCCGCCGCAGCCGCACCGTCATGCCGGCGGCGGCATCGCGCCGGCCTCGACGCATCGGCCGCCGCAAGGCGCGCCGTCGCCGATGTCGCGACAGGCCGAAATCCCCGGGATCGCCGCCGTCATCGCGGTGGCCTCGGGCAAGGGCGGTGTCGGCAAGTCGACCACCGCGCTCAACCTCGCGCTCGGCTTGCGTGATCTCGGTTTGCGCGTCGGCCTGCTCGATGCCGACATCTACGGTCCCTCGGTGCCGCGGCTGACCGGAATCCGCGAGAAGCCGGCGCTCAACGACGACAAGAAGATGATCCCAGTCTCCCGCTTCGGGCTCTCGATCATGTCGATCGGCTTCCTGGTCGAGGAAGACACCGCGATGATCTGGCGCGGGCCGATGGTGATGTCGGCGATCACGCAGATGCTGCGCGACGTCGCTTGGGGCACGCTCGATGTGCTGGTGGTCGACATGCCCCCCGGCACCGGCGACGCGCAGCTCACGCTGGCGCAGAACGTCCCGCTCAAGGGCGCCATCATCATCTCGACCCCGCAGGACCTGTCCCTGATCGACGCGCGGCGCGGGCTCGCCATGTTCAAAAAGGTTAACGTGCCCGTGCTCGGCATCGTCGAGAACATGAGCTATTTCCAGTGCCCGCATTGTGGCACGCGGTCGGACATTTTCGGCCATGGCGGCGCCCGGCATGAGGCCGAGCGGCTGGGGGTGCCATTCCTGGGCGAAATTCCCCTCCATATGGCGATCCGCACCACCTCGGATTCCGGTAATCCGGTGGTAGATAGCGAGCCGGACGGGCCGCACGCGGCGATTTACCGCGCAATCGGGACCAACGTCCGTGACCAGCTCCGGGGCGTGATCGCCGCGGCTTGACGGCCATTTCCGCCTGGTATTTCCCCTCGCGCCCCTCCGACTTTCGTCCAGTCCCGTCATGCCAATGTCGCGTTTCCGCGGGCGGCCATCCGTGTTAAACGGCCCCCGCCAGAGCGCCCCGGAGCCTGAGGATTCGCCCGCCCCGGATGAGATGTTTTGGGGACAAATGGGAAACGCCCCGCAAGGAGATGCCTTAAGATGAAGCGTCGTGACTTTTTGAAAGTTTCTGCGGCCGGTGCGGCCGCGACCGCGGTTGCCGCGCCGGCGATCGCGCAGTCTTCCCCCGAAATCAAGTGGCGCTTGACCTCGAGCTTCCCGAAGTCGCTGGACACGATCTATGGCGGCGCTGAGCAGTTGTCGAAATACGTCGCCGAGATGACCGACAACAAATTCCAGATCCAGGTGTTCGCGGCTGGCGAGATCGCCCCGGGCCTGCAGGCGCTGGACTCGACGTCGACAGGCACCGTCGAGATGTCGCATACGGTGGCCTACTATTACGTGGGCAAGGACCCGACCTTCGCGATCTACGCCTCCGTCCCGTTCGGCCTCAATGCGCGGCAGCAGAACTCCTGGTGGTATCAGGGCGGCGGTGAGCAGCTCGGCAACGAGTTCTTCAAGAAGTTCAACGTGATCGGTTTCCCCTGCGGCAATACCGGCACCCAGATGGGCGGCTGGTTCCGCAAGGAGATCAAGACGGTCGCCGACCTCTCGGGCCTCAAATTCCGCATCGGCGGCATCGCCGGCCAGGTTCTGCAGAAGGTCGGCGTGGTGCCGCAGCAGCTCGCCGGCGGCGACATCTATCCGGCGCTGGAGAAGGGCACCATCGACGCCGCCGAGTGGGTCGGCCCCTATGACGACGAAAAGCTCGGCTTCCAGAAGGTCGCGAAGTACTACTACTATCCGGGCTTCTGGGAAGGCGGCCCGACCGTCCACGCTTTCGTCAATCTCGAGAAGTGGAACGCGCTGCCGAAGAACTACCAGGCGATCCTCACCAACGGGGCCGCGAATGCCAATAGCTGGATGGCCGCGCGCTACGACCTGCAGAACCCGACCGCGCTGAAGCGACTGGTTGCCGGCGGCACGCAGCTCCGTCCGTTCACCAACGAGGTGCTGGAAGCCTGCCTGAAGGCGACCAACGAGCTGTGGAGCGAAATCTCCGCTAAGAACCCCGACTTCAAGAAGTCGATCGACGCGATGCAGGCCTACCGCTCCGACGAATATCTGTGGTGGCAGGTCGCCGAATACACCTACGACAGCTTCATGATCCGCTCGCGCACCCGCGGCTGAGCAGATCTCAAGCAGTAGACGGACAGCCCGGTCCCCTCGCGGGGGCCGGGCTTTTTTGGGCGCTGCGAACGGATGTCCCGGATTTAAGCGTTCGCTCCAGCTCGAACGATTGCTTCCAGTTCGCCAACAAGCGGAGCTCCGCTGACCTCGGCGGTCATGATGTCTCTGAACTGGCGGGCAGCGATCAGGAATTGAGGCTCCCGGATGAGCCGCGTAATCGCGGCGGCGATTTCCGCTTCGGCCGCGGTTGGCGGAAGGATCAACCCCAGGCCGCGGGCTTCTACACGCGCGGCAATGTCGCCTTGATCGCGTCCGAACGGCATCACCAGAAGCGGCAGGCCATGCGCGAGTGAACGGCTCACCGTGCCGTGGCCACCATGGGTCACAACCAGCGAGGCCTCCTTCATGATCGCATCGTGCGGGGCGCTCGGCAGCAGTGTTACGTTGTCCGGCGCATGCAAGGTCGTCTCTTCCACCGCAGGTCCGAGCGTCACGACCGCATCCATCTCCACGCTTCCTATCGCGTTGATCGTACGTTGAAGCGCGTCTGTTTGATCTTGATTGGTCGTGCTGAAAGAAATTAACGCGCGCGGACGGTTAGGCTCGTGGGACCAGGGAGAGATCCACGGCTTCGACCAATCCGAGGAATCCAGGAGCGGTCCGATGTAGCGAACATTGCCGGGGAGGAAGTCCGGGGCAAAGTCGAACGCCGCACTCATCGCGATCAGGAACCGCGCTGGTCGGTCGAACAACTCCAGGACATGGGAGGAGGGGGCAAGCTGCAGGCTTGCCCGCGCCACGTTCAGCATCGGCAGCCATTCGTTCAGGACTGCAACGAACCGGCTGGTTGCTGCCTCGACGGCGGCGCGCTCTTCCGGCGTGCGAGGCGCCGGCAAGCCGCTGCCGATTGGCGGCTGCCCTGGGAGAGGTCGCAGGCTGACGGTGGGTGAGAGCAGTGCACAAGGAACACGTTCGGCTTCGGCAGCGAGCACAGCGCCGAACAGAGCCGTATCGACCAACACACCGTCGGTGGTGGCGCGGCGGATTTCATCGCTGACATCAGCGCCTTGCGCGGCGGCCGGCCCAAACAGCAGGTTATCGCATGCGTATTCGATGGGATCGCTGGTCCGCGCAATGGGCGAAAAGTGAGCGGTCCGTTGCCAGGTCGCGAACCGGAAACCCGCAGCCTCGACCTGCGTACGGGCGTCGGCGCGCGCGATGAAGCGAACGTCGTGGCCCCTCGCACGCAGTTGCCGTGCCGCTGTCAGTGTCGGTCCGAGATGGCCGGGCCCTCCCCAAGAGGCCACCAGGAAATTATAGGACATGGCTTGTTTCCCATCGATCGATCAGAAGGCGCTATTGCGAGCCAGTCGACGGCAGGCCGCCGATTGTCGGACGGGAGAGATTTGGATACGCGCGCTACCGGACGATTGCAGCAGATCGGATCTTTGTTGCGTCGGTAATCCGCACGCCAAGGAGACGGACAGTCCGGACCAAGCTTTTTTCGCGCGCTGCGGCGAACGTTGGCGATGGCAATCGGCGAGGGGATGTTCCATTCTGCTCTCAGGCCTCGGTACGAAGGCCGATGACACATATCAAAAGGGAGGAAACAACATGAAACGACGGGACTTCATCAAAGTCGCCGGCATTGGTGTCGCCGGTGCCGCTACTCTCGCCGCGCCGGCCATTGCGCAGTCGATGCCGGAGCTGAAATGGCGGATGACGACGAGCTGGCCGAAATCGCTCGATACGCTGCATGGCGCAGCCGAGATCATGGCCAAGGTGGTCGGCGAGGCCACCGACAACAAATTCCAGATTCAGACCTTTGCCGCCGGCGAGATCGTGCCGGGCCTGCAGGCGCTCGATGCCGTGCAGAGCGGCACGGTCGAGATGGGCCACACCGCGTCCTACTACTATTTCGGCAAGGATCCGACCTTCACCTTCGGCGCCTCGGTGCCGTTCGGGCCGAACGCGCGGCTCAATCAGGCCTGGTACATGATGGGCGGCGGCAAGGAGCTCCTGAACGAGTTCTTCAAGGGCTACAACGTCACATCGCTGCTTGCCGGCAACACGACGTGCCAGATGGGTGGCTGGTTCCGCAAGGAGATCAACACCGTCGATGATCTCAAAGGATTGAAATTCCGCATCGGCGGCTTCGCCGGCCGCGTGATGCAGAAGCTCGGTTGCGTGCCGCAGCAGATCGCCGGCGGCGACATCTATCCGGCGCTTGAGAAAGGCACGATCGACGCCGCCGAATGGGTCGGCCCCTACGATGACGAGAAGCTCGGCCTGCAGAAGGTCGCGCCGCACTACTACTATCCCGGCTGGTGGGAGGGCGGCCCGATGCTGCTGGTGTTCGTGAATCTCGAGAAGTGGAACAGCTTGCCGAAATACTACCAGGCCATCCTCGAGCAGGCCGGCCATCACGCCAACAACTGGATGATGGCGAAGTACGACACCGTGAACCCGACCGCACTGAAGAAGCTGCTGGCCGGCGGCGCCAAGCTGCACGCCTTCTCGCCACAGATCATGCAAGCGAGCTTCAAGGCGGCCAAGGAGCTGCACGCCGAAGTCGCGGCGGGCAACGCCAATTTCAAGAAGGTCTATGACTCGCTGACAGCCTATTCCAACAGCGGCTATCAATGGTTCCAGGTCGCCGAAGTCGGCTACGACAACTTCATGGCGCGCCACTCGCAGAGCTGATCCGTTGATCAATCAAAAGGGGAGGCTTGGTAGCCTCCCCGTAGCCCGGGTGAAGCGGAGCGCAACCCGGGATCGCTCGTAATCGTGGATGCCTAGAGCATTTCCCTCGTGACAAACGCGAAGCGTTTGCGCGGAGATCATGCTCAAACAAAAAGATAGAGCGGGATGACGACTCGAAGAAAAATCATCACGCTCTAGATCCCGGGTTAGGCATTCGCTCCACCCGGGCTACGGGGCGGTGCAGCAGCCTGCACTTTCACCGGTGCCGTCTCGGGCATCAGGCTCATCGCGAGAAGTCCGACGACGGCGGCAAGCAAGAGGTACCAGGCCGGCGCCAGCGGATCTCCTGAAATATGCAGGAGCCACGTGACCACGAGCTGCGCGGTGCCGCCGAAGCTTGCGATTGCAACCGCGTAGACGGTGGCGAACACGCCGCCGCGGATTTGCTGGGGCAGCGCCTCGGTGAAGGTCGCATAGAAGGCGGTGAACGGCAGCGATCCGATCAGCGATAGCACGCCGAAGCCGAACAACAGCGACCACGCGCCGGGCGCACCGGCGATCCACAGGAAGATCGGATAGGTCAGCGCGAGCGTGACGAGCTGCGGATACATCATGACGGGCTTGCGGCCCAGCAAGTCGGCCAGCCAGCCTCCGAGCAACGCGCCTGCGATTCCGAGACCATTGCTGACAAGCGACGTCGCAAAGGCGAGAGACGGCGCCACATGGAGCGTGTTCTGCGCATAGGTCGTCATGTACTGCGTCACATAGGTCGAAATCGTGCCGCTCGCCAAGATCATCAGCGCCAGTGCGATCAGGCGAATGTGCCGGCGCGCCAGCGCGAGATGGCTCGAGCGCTCAATGCGCCGGGCGCCACTTTTGTCTTGCGGGACCGTCTCCGGCAGCGTCCGACGCATCCAGAGCCCGAACGGCAGGCAGATGGCCCCGATCAGGAACGCCAGGCGCCAACCATAGGATTGTAGCGCCTCTGGCGTCATCGTCCTGCTCAGGATGAAGCCGACCAGTGCGCCGGTGGTGGCGGCGATCTGCTGGCTTGTCGGCTGCCATGAAACCACCAGCGCCCGGCGTTCGGGCGGGGCGATCTCCAGGAGATAGGCCGTGGTCGGCCCGACCTCGCCGCCGAGCGCAAATCCCTGCATCAAGCGCGCCACGATCACAATGATCGGCGCTGCAAGACCGATGGCATTGTAGGATGGGGTGATCGAGATCGCCAGGATCGCGCTCCCCATCAACGCAAAGCTGAGCAGCATTGCCGGCCGCCGGCCAACACGGTCGGAATAGATGCCAAGCACGATCCCGCCGATGGGGCGCGTGATGAAACCCGCGCCGAAGGTCGCGAGCGACAGCATCAGGCTGCCATACTCGCCTTGCGTGGGGAAGAAGGTGTGTCCGATCTGTATCGCGAAGAAGCTGTAGGTAATGAAATCATAGAATTCGAGCATGTTGCCGATAGTGGCGGCAAATGCTGCGCGTTTCACGCTGAACTCTTTGTTCTCCTCAATGCCGATCGACAACCGCGCCTTCCTCGAAGCAATTCAATGAAGTTGATTATTCGTTCTCTCGCGAGTACTTGCAACGCATCGGGAACGTCCTCCTGCCATGCGCTCATCGCAGTCGCGGTCAACGTATCGCTCTCGGCTGCGTCCGAATTGCGCGACCGGTATCCAAAGTTTGATGCTTGGCTAGGATTTGCGTCAGTGGCGAGCACTTTTTCGCGACGTCGCGTTCCGCCCCTAAGCCGCCCCTCGGCTGATCACGCGGCGCTATAGCGCTCCAAGTCCAAAGCCAGTTGGTCGCGAGGCTGCCTGTTTCCAATTTGGGCCATCCAGCACCAAAGTTCGAGAACGAAGTATAGGTGGTAGAGATCGAGCGTTAAGAGCCAGTGCTTTCGGTCCATGGCGCCATATCCGTCAAGGAGTGCGCGCCGGGCCTCTGCGTCGAGATAATAGAGTGCTTTGGCGACATCCATCAGCGGATCTCCAGCCAGCGCGCCTTCAAAGTCCAAAACACCAGTGAGCAGTAGGCGG
The DNA here is from genome assembly GCF_055413685.1 of Bradyrhizobium sp. LeoA1Lang. Taxonomy (NCBI): domain Bacteria; kingdom Pseudomonadati; phylum Pseudomonadota; class Alphaproteobacteria; order Hyphomicrobiales; family Nitrobacteraceae; genus Bradyrhizobium; species Bradyrhizobium sp. LeoA1Lang. Next base: position 7,533 of record NZ_JBVAPG010000228.1, read on the forward strand.
CCATTTGAGACGGTGGCAAGCAGGTTGCCCGCGTGCAGATCATTGTGACATAGCACCGCGTGCATGCAGGCCCTGAGCAGTTCGGCGCGGTCGGCGAAATGCCTGGCAACCCGCTTGGCAAGGTCTGCATTTCCGCCGCGCTCAGCAAATTCCTTGAGCTTTCGTTGGAATTGATGCGTCAGGTACTGGTGGTTTGTCGAATGCGCTGTCCAGATGCCGTTCGGACCGATGTAGCCGAACGCTTCCATGGAGATGCAATGAAACTCCCGAAGCAGCCGGCCGATTTGTGCGTAAGCGGATAGCCGTTGCGCCGAGTCCAGAGTCGTTTCCAGTTGGCCCAGTATCGAACCCTCGAGCTTGGTCATCAATGTCAAGTTTAGACCGAGCAATCTCTTTGAGTCGTCCGCAAGCAGAATGCGTGGAATAGACACGCTAAGGCGATCTCGGATGAGACCAACGACGGTTAACTCCTTTTGCATCTTCCAATGCAATTCGTCGGGATAGACCTTCAGTACGAGCGGCGGATGCGCGTGATCCGCGAAAGCGATCTCGTAAACTGCTGAGATCTCGCCGCCATGAAGCCTGGAAATCGTCGCAACAGCTTGCCTCAAAACGGTCTGATCAACGATCGCCTGCGCCGTCGCGACGGACAGTTCCAAATTGGGCTTGAGGCTCATCGCGGCATCCATTCGAAACTTGGCCTCCTCGCACGTCGGGGGCCGTGTCTGCAAGTGCTTCGCAGCGGGGATTGGGTAAGCGCGCGTTCTGAACTTCCGTGCCAAAGTCCGGTCAAGCGTAGCGCGCGCCTAATCCTGGCGTATTGAGCTGGCCAAGCTCTTCGTCATCGGATAGCCGAAACTCGTTCCAAACGTGCCAACCGGTGGTCCGTCTCCAACATAGCCGTTCGACAGATAAAATCTGCGCGCGGTCTCGGTGCTCATCAAATTGCACTGATCATTGCCTCGTTCGGCGGCTCGCGCCTCCAGCGCGCGCAGCAGGGCGCGGCTAACTCCCCGAAACCTTGCATCGGGCGACACATAGTTGAGGCCAATCCTTCCCGCATCGGTCACTGAACCGACCGCGAGAATGTCGTCATCTTCGACGGCCACGAGCAAAGAATTGTCGGGTCGCCTGACCCAAGTGCAGAAGTTCTCAAGGGTCTTGTTGCCCAGCCATTGCGCCAGGATGGAGGGGTCGTTTCGATGGTCAGCCTCGCAAAGCTCCGCTATCGACCGCTTCAACACGATACAGGCGGCACGCGCGTCTTCTGGCAAGGCGTCTCGTATTTGCATTCAGCAATTTTGGCATTGAGCCAACACCCGGGCAATAGGTCGGCCGCTTTTTGTTTGGTGTGGAGCGGGCGTGTGAATACCCGCTTTGCCTCAGCGGAGAGCGCGTTTCGCGATGTCGCTGTATGATCCATTTCGGGCATTGAATTTCATTTGGCGTTACAAGCTGAAGGGTAGTATTTATTCGCCTCCTCTATCAAAACTTGAAATCTGGTTGCGGGGCAGTTATGCTAATCATCGTTTCCTGACGTTGCTGTTTCCAACCATTGGGGGCTTCTGATGATGCTCCGCGGGTTTTTGTCTGCAACGATTGTCGCCGTCTGCATCACCTTTCCTGCAGTTGCCGAGCCGCTTCCGAAAGCTTCACAGCCAGAGGAGCTCGGCATATCTGCGCAGCGGTTGAAGATACTCGATGCCGCCTTCCAGTCCGAGGTGGACAGTGGAAAGCTTCCTGGAGCCGTCGTTCTGATCGTGCGCAATGGCAAGGTCGCTTACTCGCGCGCGTTCGGGTACCAAGATCGCGAGAAGCAGATCGCCATGAAGCCGGATGCAATCTTCCGCATCGCCTCCATGACAAAGCCGCTCGTATCCGTCGCGGCCATGATGTTGGTGGAAGAGGGCAAGCTCCAGCTTGTCACGCCGGTGTCGGCCTTCCTGCCCGAATTCAAGGAGGTCAAAGTCGGCGTGGAGAAGGCCAACGACGGGACCGGTAAGCCGGAACTTGTGTTGGAGCCTCCTCGGCGTGAAATGACGATCCATGATTTATTGCGCCACACCTCTGGGCTGACTTACGGACAATTCGGCGACTCATTGGTCAAGCAGGCCTATCGCAGCGCAAATATCGGCGCACCCGGTGAAAGCCTCGCGGCTGTCGTAAGCAAACTGGCGCAATTGCCGCTCGCCTATCAGCCAGGCACGACGTTTGAATACAGCATGTCTACGGACGTTCTGGGGATGTCCCGGGTTCTGTTGAATTACTGAAGAGGTCGGCGTTGCCCACCTTGAGCCGGTAGGCTCGGGGTGCTGATTCCACAAAGGAGAGCAACGCCATGACGAGAGATATCACACCGGCTGGTT
>NZ_JBVAPG010000229.1:0-9873 GCF_055413685.1 Bradyrhizobium sp. LeoA1Lang
GACAACACCAGCTCGACGGTCTGGCGCTTGTATTCTTCGGTAAATGACCGACGTTGACGTTCCATTCAACACCTCCGGGCTCAATGAGCCTACTACAGGTGTCCACTCATTCGGAGGAGGTTCAGCGATTTGCTTAAACGTGTGCCGCCATGCGTGCGTTGGGCTCAGCTCCGGGTCGGTTACGCCTTGCTCTCGCACCCACTCCGCCAACTCTCCCCGAACGTTGCCCGCCCTGCTCCGACTGGGGTTCATTGGATCACTGCTCGCACGGTGCCGTGTCTTATCGTCGTAAAATAGTGCGCCCTTCCCAACCGAACGGACCATATCAAGGAACCCTTGGGCGACCAGATGCTCATGGAGCGGCACAACGCGCGTCTTCCTTGTCTTGATCGTGCCCGCATCTGGCATGAGCTTCATGAAATGGAAGCTGCCGCGCTGCTCTATGTCATCGCCACGGAGTTGCGTGACCTCGCCCGCACGCGCACCAGAATACGCGCAGAGCCAAGGCACCCACCGTTTAGCTCGGTCCAAAGGTGTCTTGGGGTTCTTGACAGCCAATGCGGCCGTCAGGACCGTGCGCGCTTCTTCCTCGGTGAAAGCCTTTGTCTCGCGGCTCCGGAGTTTCCTCGGAACATGCACCTTGATGTCAACGAATAAATTTTTTCTGACGTGCTTTTGCTCCGCGCCCCAACCAAACACGCGACGCGATGACGAAAGCCACACTTCACGCACCGTAGTCGCGGAACGCTCCTCGGTAACCAAGCCTCTCACCCAGGAACGTGCGGCCTCCTCGGTGATCCCATCGGCACCGACATTCGCAAAATGACGCTGCATCTCAAGAAATACGGCACGCCAGCGCTGCACAGTGTTATCTGCGGGCTTAAGGGCCTTCACGAATGCTTCGAACAAATCCCAGCAGCTGATGCCTGTAGCTCGCGACCGCCCATCGGTGAACGCTGGGAAGCTGTCCGGAGTATCGTCACGGGAGTAGTCGCCGCTGGCGCGCCGTTCCAGCAACATTATGGCAAGCAGGAGATTGTCGCTAACAGCATCGACAAAGAGCGCATAGGCGGAGGCGTTCAGCGCCTTACCCTCACTGGCAAGAAATGTCGCCACTCGCGCCAACTCCGCGACCTGCGGCCTCACCGCTTCGCGAACCTCGGGCTCCTTCTGCCACTCCCAGTGGGGATCGGCCTTGGGGTTATCGTGGTAGCTTTCGGGCGCCTCGGGATAAATCACATCCCACACGAGGTGATCACTCATTTCCCTCCAGCGCTTCGCCGGTCCAGGGTCATTCTCGTGCAGCTTCACGAACCAATTGTACCAACGACCCGCGAGCGCGATTGCGTTGAGCCTTGTAAGTGGCTGGCCCTCGCCATTCCTTTGGGCCCGCAGGGTAGCAATGCGGGTCTCGACCTCGGCCTCCCACTCTCCTAAGCGGGCCTTGGCTTCATGTCGGGGCGTGTCGGCTGGCAGCTTCAGATGGGCCTCGCGCTTCACGCCGTACAGGCGTTGGTAGTCCTCGCGAACGTCCACGGGGACGACCTTGCGGGCGAACCATCGATTGTCATGAAGTCTGTTGAGCGCGACCATTCGCAATGCCATTTGTGCAGCCTTTTGTATTTTAGGCGGCGCAAATACTGCTGGTCTATCAGTAAGATGCTGAGAACGCGGAGTTATCCGCAATCTTGGTACAGTTGGGTGGGCTCGAACCACCGACCTCCTGTTCCACAGAACGCGTTACAGCCCTGCCAACTCAAAAGCCGGGACGTGCTGACATTGCGTTAGCGGACGCGTACCCTCGCAGTTTCTCCCACGAGCCTCCCGGGATCAATTCCTAGTTCAAGGCTGGTCCGCGAACGGTGGGGGATTCGAGCGAAAAGAGCGCACCGTTACCAACAAATTCAGAGCGGGGGAGAAAGTCGTGTTCAGATCGAGCGATACCGACCGGTGGGGGCAGGGATCGCGGCGCCTCGATTGGCCGATCAATCCAGAAGCATCCACTTTTTGAGGATCAAATTGCGGTCGGACGCGATGCCCGACGCCTGGATCCGCCGGCCAACAAGCCCTTGCAAAGCCTCGTCAATTCCATACCCTGGGCCGTCCTGGGTCTGCAGGATGTAGGTACTCCCCGCCGAGGTCCGCAAGGTAACGGCCGAACGCTCGCTCTTGGAGCCGGGAGCGACCGTCTCCATTGCCACATCGCCTTCGAGATCGACCGGTTCGATACCCATCTTACCGGCTGACATAGGTCCTCAAGAACGAAATTGCAATCTCGCCATCCTTACGTAGCGCGTGGGCGACCAGAAGTCGGACCTCCGGGACCTCCGACACGCCCTCCTCATTCTTTCTGGTCTCGATCGCGACCGTAACCAGGGGTTCGGCCGCCATCGACTTGACCGAACCCATGAATACCTTTCCGCCTGAAACCCGATAGCAGGCGACTTGCGGATTCTCCAATCCATGCTGGCCCGCCAGTTCCCGAACCTTTTCCATTAGACCGGCATGTCCTGCGAGCCGGCTCCTCGAGGTCACGGGCTTACCCATCATCGATGCCGAATCCATGACTGACCGTCCGTTGCTGGCGAGCGCCAGCCGGACCGCCTTGCGTTGCGTTGCCGCATCGACCACCCCGACGCTCAGGCTGGCAGCGACATGTTGAGGCAATGAGCAGGGATGAACCGACGCATCCCCAAGCAGGATAAACTGGCCGATGGTTTTCAGATTTGCCGGATCGGACATCCGCTCCCGTTGAACGAATTCCTGCCTCGCCTGCAGGAACGCGCGGCCCAGCGACTGGCCCTTGAGCAGATTGATCCAGAAAAACTGGGCCAGCAAGTCGGCGGCGCCGATCGCCTCCGCCGGACCGTAGGAGATGTTAGTGCTGCCGACGAATCCGATTGCACCATTCTCCAGGTAGCTGAGGCAGATCGGCTGATCGCGTCCGGCCAGAATGTGGTCATACAACTGGGCGCCGTAACAGCATTCGGCGGCCACGATGGTATCGGGCTGTATGTTGCCGGCCAGCTTTGAGCTCTCGATTGAAATCGGAAATCGCCGGTCCTTTTCGCCGAAGAATTTCGGCTGGAGGGCCTGACCGTGGCAATTGATAAAATGCGCCCGCTTCGCGAGATCGGGATCGATGGCGGCATGGGTTGCCGGCGGCGCAAGCTTGAGCGCTGTGAAATTTCCGAATATCTGATTGAGGCTCATCTGGGTGGAATCCGTCCACGCGTCGGCCGATATGGCGAAATACGATGCGTAATCTTCGGCAGGACGGCGCGCATGAATGCTGGATTGGTCCAGCAGCTTTGTCAGGAAATCCGGATCATTGCCGCCGGCGGGCCCGGGAATTCGAGACACCACCCGCGCAGCGCCAAGAAAATCGTCGATCTTGCGGCTGTACGGGGCGGAAGAGGCGTAGGGCAGATCGCTGGGTACATTAAGGTCCCCGTCCTGGAATGTTGGATTATCCAGGCTGATGTGGGGCACAATGTCCGGACCGCCGAGCAGCACCAGATAATCGGGATTGAATGCGCGCGCGATTGCGTCGACGGCTTTCTTCGCTCCGATTTCGTCCTGGGCGTTGACGACGGGGTCTCCGACACTAGTCATGTCATCCGTCGCATCGATGTAGATTCGGCCGGTCTTGATTCCCCGGCCACTATCCGCGGCCACAAGGCGCACGATCGCCGCCTCGATCTTCGCAAGGCCATCTGCGGTATATTTTCCTGTCAACGCACGCTTGTTGGAAACAATCACCTTGTCCATAGACGGCCACCTCGAACTGGAGCGCGCAATTCTTGCACGCGGAGAAATGAAGCAGATATCCCATAAGGGTTGGAAATATCGATATGCTTACCCTATAGTTGCATCGTCGAGACCTGCTATCAATCATGCAAATGGCTTTTTTGGCTGAAGCAAACAAAATCCGGGCAGATTGCCATCGTCGGCGAGCGAAGCGATGAGCCTGGATGCGAGGTATGACGTTTGCATCGTCGGCGGAGGGCCTGCCGGCGCGGTCACGGCGTTGCGCCTCGCAAAACTCGGATACCGGGTCTGCGTCATCGAACGTTGCGTGTTTCCCCGCCCGCATGTCGGTGAATCGCTGACGCCGGGAGCTTATCCCATCCTTGATGTGCTGGGCTTAAGGGACAGCATTCTTGCGCTGGAATTGGCCGAACCAGAAGAGACGCGGCTGCGCTGGGCGACCCCCGATACAGAGCGGTTGGCCAAAGGTCAGCGCGACACCGGGCTGATGGTCGATCGCGCCGTGTTCGATACCGTCCTGCTGCAGGCCGCGGCGGCAGCCGGCGCCCGGGTATTCCAACCAGCGCAGGTCCGCAGCACCAACCAGGCAACCGACGGCTGGCATATTGAGCTTGTCGTCGATGGACGGCCGTACAAACTCAATGCAGCCTTCGTTGTCGACGCAACCGGACGCAAAGGCTTTTTCCGTCGCAGCCGGAGACGACTCTCTCCGCGGACCGTAGCGCTTTGCGGTCACCTTGATGGGCGCAATCTCCCGCGCGCAACGCTGGTGGAAGCGCTTAGCGATGGGTGGTGCTGGGCAGCGCCGATACCCAGCGGATTGCTCAGCACGATGGTTTTCCTTGACCCGGAGTCGATCCGGCACTTGCGGCCCGGCAAATTGGAGACGCTCTGGCGTTCATATCTGGCGAAGAGCGACCTTCTTGCGGACTTGGCGAGCGCGCCGGCGGTGAACCCGCTTACCCTGTGCGATGCAAGCGCTTATTATGACCAGCATCCCATCGGCCGGGCACTGATCCGTGTTGGGGAGGCAAATTTTGCCCTGGATCCGCTGTCGTCGACGGGCGTCGAGAAAGCGATGCAGACCGGTCTGTTTGCGGCGCTCGGTCTGCATACCACGATGCTGAGGCCGGAGCGCGCGGCGATGTGCGAACGCTTCTACCGCGACCGAAGTCAGGAGGCTGTCGCCGCTCACATCCAGTGGTCGTCGAACTTCTATGCTGCAGTCGAGCGATTTCGCCATCATTCCTTCTGGGCCACCAGGGCCGTTGGAGCGAAATACCAGCCGGAGGGAAGCTCGTTGCCTCCAGCCGTCAAATCAAATCCGATCTCCCTCGGGACTCGCATCAGAGTTTCGGATCAGGTCCGGCTGATCGAAGAGCCATGCGTCGTCGGCGATGAAATTCAGTCGCACGCCGCATTGCTACATCCTTCGCTGGGACGTCCAGTCGCCTTCCTCGAAGGCGCTGGAATCGACGACCTGCTGCGACCGGTGCCGTTTGCCGTGGACCTTGAGGGAATCCTGACGGCCTGGTCCAGGCAAATGCCTGCCGCACAGGCTCGGCGCGCCGCAGCGTGGATGCTGAACAACCAGATTCTCGAGCCGGTCGCGCCGAGTGCGTAACAGCCGCCGGATCGGGAGCCGAAAACCAAACCCCGATCCGACACCGCCTCGCGTCAGGCGGCCGCACAGATACCCAGCCGAAGCGCGGTCTCATCACGCCACTGGTATGAGATCGATCAGTTCGGCAATGCGCGTGCAATCCTCCCCCCGGCAGCCGCTCGACGGGCATACCTTCGAGACGTTGCATGTGCCGTTCGAGACAAAGTCCGCTTCTCCGCGCACCAGAATGCCTTCCACCTCATGATTGGCGCCGAACACTGGCGATCCCGAATTTCCACCGTAGCTATCAAGGTTCGCCACGAAAAAAGCGCTCGGCGTATTGTCTCTGACGTTGGCGCCGTCGGCAAATTTGACCGGGAGGCCGGTCGGATGCCCGATGACGGAAACCGCCGCGGTGTCCGCAATACGACCGGTCCGGCGAACCTGGAGAACAGCCCGGTCCGTCACCGGCCGATCCAGCTGGATCAGCCCCCAATCCGCTCCGGCACCTTGTTCTTCGCGGCCCAACATAGCTTTTCCGCGATAGATGTCCTTGTTGGGGATACGCGTTACGGGAGTATTTGCATCCTCCATCCGAAAGCCGAAGACAAAAAGTATCGTCGTGACATTTCCGGCGTTCGCGCAGTGGCCGGCGGTCGCGATAAGATCGGGGCCGACGAGAAAGCCGGAGCAAAAAGCGCCAATCGGCTGATCGAAAAATCGCTCTCCGGAACACAATCCCCGGGATTGACCGAAAGGCTGGGTCCGCAGTGTCGATGTCCCATCGCCATTGTCGGTGACAGCGGTGTCGAAGAAGAGAGCCACAACGGAATTGGCGAGTTCGCGAACCTTGGCGTTGGACTTGAACTCGAAGAAATCCTTTCGATCATCTACGCCGTAGATAACCTTTTCCTGATCGAGCAGCGTCTTGACGAGTGCGCCGGTGGAGGCGGACGCAAGGGGAGACGCCGGGGCGGCGTCGAGGGTGGCCGTCTTCTTGGCTGCCGATTTGGCCCTCACATGCAGTTCGGCCCTGATGTCGGACGTCGGAACTTTATCCAAATCCAGATGATCAGTCATCGTCGTTGCTCCTTGGTACAATGGCCGTGTTATGCTTGGGTAATCGTCCGAACAGTTTTCGTGTGCTGGCAGCGAGTATCTCTCGTTGCCGCCCTCGATAAGGCCGGAGGTGAGCGATGTCCGAGGCGCGTGATGAATTTTGCCGGGCCATCGATGAGGGCGATGTCAAGGTCGCGATGGCGACCCTTGTCGGAGTGGTGTCGGTCGATGAATCGATGCACACGGACAGTGATCCGAATTTCGACAACGCGATAAAGCACCTGGTGGACTGGCTGATGCAGTGCGGGTGCATCGAGGACGTAGAGATCTCAAGTGGCATACTCAAATCACAACCTCCGCAGAAAATGCTCACGCTCACCACGAGGTCTCCGGGGGCTGGTCGGATATTTCACCTCAAACTGCGTCTTGGATATCGCATGGAAGTCCACAGCTTCGAACGCTGATACCGGCGTCCGAATACAGCTTAAGCGGAAGCGGTCACCCTGATTACTGGCCAGAACGGCCGCCAACCGTCGCAGGCCGAGACGACCGCCGTTCCTGGCAATCCTCGCGTCCGGCTCTCGCCGGTTCTGGAAGCACCGGTCAAAGTGGAGCACGGGACTTCATCAACGCCGGCTGCACCACCAATAACCAAAATCTACTACAGAATGCACAAATTTAGATGATCACGCTAGAATTGAATGATAACGAATTCAGGCATCAGCGCAAGTACTAATCATCGTTGCGGCTCTACGTTGTTGTGGCGGAAGCCTCAAACCAATCCGGGCGCGCGTGAGAAATTCGCGCGTAGAGCTGAAGGCAATAATGCAACCAGCCCCGGATATAGTCGCAGGCCGGCCGGCCGCGAGCGATGACCTCGTGATGACAGCCGCCGGCGCAAAGATAACGTGCCCAGCAGTCGCGGCACGGCACTTGATGATGGACGTGCCGTTCGGCTAGCCATCGCGTCTGTGCCGCCTGGTCAACTCCCGTCGAGAGATTACCCATCCGGCCAGCCTCGTCGGCGACGAAGCGATGGCAGGCGGCAAGGTCACCTTCGGCGGATACGCCGAGATATCCCGCGCCGGCGCCGCACGGATAGGGCCGGTGCGTGCCACGATGGACCTCGCGCAAGGCATTGATGACATTCGTGAACGCATAGCGCTCGCCGCGCAGCAACCGTCGCTCGAACTCGGCGCCGCAATCGACCATCGCTGCCAGGAAATCTTCCAGTTCGCGGGCCGACAGTTCCCGGTCTCGAGCCGATGCATGCAGCACCGGCGAGAAACCGACCGAGTGGAAGTTCAAGCCGAGAAAATAATCTAGGCGCTCGCGCAGATTGTTGTTTCCGGGCGTCACCGTGGCACGCACGGATACCTGCATTTTCCGCTGTGCGGCGAGCAAGGGTCGGACGCGCTCCATAATGCGGTCGAAGCTGCCGGTGCCATTCCTGAACGGACGCTGGCGATCGTGAACGTCCCGCAGCCCGTCGAGGCTGATCGTCACGGCAAAGCCGTGCCGCTCGAAAAAGGCGGCGTCATCCTCGGTCAGCAAGGTCCCGTTCGTGGTGATCGAGAACGTCGCGCCAATGCCGCGCCGTTGAGCGAGCACTAGAGTGTGTTCGGTGGCGGCGCGCAGGACGGTGCGGTTTGCCAGCGGCTCGCCGCCCAGAAAAGCCAAATTCACCCGCGCTCCGGGTTCGGCGCCATCGACAAGGAGCTGCACCGATCGAAGCGCGGTCTGAAGGGTCATGTCCTTTGGCGCGCCGCCGAATTTGCCTTGGTCGGCATAGCAATAGGTGCAACCAAGATTGCATTTCTGTGCGACAGCGAGCGAAAGCGCGTGCAGCGGCGGCGCTTCCAGTGGAGTGTCGTCGATACGGGGGGACGAAAGCACCCCGATCGCCTCAAGCACGCGTTCGACCGCCGCATCGCCGAACGGCGCGGCGGCGTCGAGCCGCTCGATGACCTCGCGATCGACCTCGTAGATCTGGCTGCCGTTCACGACCAGGAGCTGGCCGCCGTCATTCAGGTTTTGCCAATGCGCGTGCCGCGAGCGCGGCCGTGATCCCGCGTGGAGCGCCTCGCTACGACTCCTGTTGTATGACTCGCCGACGCCAGGAGTATTGATCTCTGACAGCGTCATGATCGGTCCGCATCGCGGCCCTTGATCGCGAAGCGCAGCCATTTCTCCCAATTCTCAAATAGCTCGTCGTAAGTCACCAATCGCGTGTCGGCGCGGTCATCGAGAATATATTCACCGGGCCGTGGATCGCCCTTGGCGAGCCACATGTCACCCCGGCTCAAGCCATCCGGCGTCGGCTCGACGTTGACGTAATCCGGACGGCTTGCCGGCCAGTAGTAACAGGCGCATTCGCGGTAATCGTGTTGCCAGGGCGAGCAAAGGCCCTGTGTCAGTTCGCCGGGATGCAGCAGATCCTTGGCGTGAGCCGCGGACTCGCCGTCAAACATTCTGCGGACCACCAAATCGACCTCAAGCAGTTCGGTCGACGCTTTGGGCATGTCGGGCATCGCGTCCGAGGGTTCCATGGTGAAATGGCACTTTACCGCGTGGCCCTGCCGTCTCATGACGAATGCTAGAGCGTTCGACCATTCCATCGCCAGGGTGCCGGAAGAGTTCGTCGAGGCAACCAGCACGGTGTTGCTGCCGCCGGGAATATGGGGCCCGGTGACGCGCGTCATGATGTCTTTGCCGTCCACCTTGAGAAGCCGATGATGCTTGAGACCGTCGTAACGAGGATCTTCGATCTCGACTACGTAGTTGTCCCATTCCTGCAGCACGATGCCGACGAACGCACGCCGCCAGAACGCCTTGAAGTCGAATTCCAGGCCGGGAAAGCAGTTTGAGATGGCGGTGCTCGGCAGCGAGTTCGACGGGTTTCCCGTGGACCGATGCAGGAGCTGCGCCATCCGGTTCCGCGGATCGATCTTCATGACTGGTCTCCCGCATCTGGCTTGCCGTTGTTGTGGAACAATGGCTGGGTCGCGGCCTTCTCGACCTTGTCGATTTGCCGGCGGGTCAGCGCCAGACAGCGACTCTCTGCGCCACGCAACATCGGCGGCATCTTTCGCCGGCCCTTGTCGGACAAGTCGCCGACCTCTTCCGGACGGCGAAGGACTTGATCGAACCACGGCGCGCTGCCGCTTTTCAGCGCCGTGTATACGCGCTCGTGCAGGCTGCGGACGGCGAGATTGTCAACAATTGACGCAGCGATGATGGGCGCGAAGGCGCGGCCGGTATCGTTGGAATCCTGGGTCACCAGGGTATGAGCGATGTTCACCCGGCCATCGATTGTCCGTCGTCAGATAATTTGAGACAGATCAAGCTTTTCGAGAAGGGAGGCTCTGGCTCATCAGGGGTTAGAGTTTAAGCGGCCTGCAGCTGATGCTGCAAGCGGCGGTTTGCGATAGTGACAAGCT